>JAKFUY010000036.1 GCA_021732495.1 Legionellales bacterium
GGGCAACATATTGGCAACTATACGGTAATATGGGAAGTTCACTGATCATATAGAAAGGCACCGATAACACGTTCCCCTCCAGGTTCTGTCGCAAAAACTTTTAAAATCTAAAAACGCGTATTCTCCGGGCAAGCTTAGGCAGTCAGGGTATTGAATTGCTCAAAGATTGTCATATTGTCGGAATTCTGATGTTGATTTTTTCGTAACATATGATGGAGTTCAACACCTGATAAAGTTGCTTGTGCGGAGTGAAACGCCTTAAATCCCTTCATTGGCTTGGTGATTTTTTAATCAATCGATGGTCTTGTTCAACAATATTATTGAGGTATTTTATTTGCCTCACGGTTAATTGAACGAACATAAAACCCAGCAAACACAACAATGCAAGCTTCAAATTAATCGTATCAATCCCAGCTATATTTGCACCGCTCTTGTCGATGGTTACCTTTTCTGGCAACCCATTATACCCAATTGCTTTTTCAAAAAAAGCACTAGCAGCAGGCTCGTCACGTTTTTCAGAAAGCATAAAATCAACAGTTTGACCTTCTTTGTCAACCCCGCGTATAAGTATACCCATCGGCCTTTTACTTTAATATAGGTTTCGTCCATGCGCCATGAAATTCCAACAGGGCGCTTATAGCGCTTGCGGGGGGACTCTTCCAGTTGAGGTGCATAATGAATAACCCAGCGATTGATGGCTCTGACGCCAGCTCTTCAATGTCACGGTAGCTTAATGCGTAGGCTACGTACCAACGAACTCGCATTACAATCATCTCTTTTTTAAAGTGGCGCTGTTTAAAACTGATCATTGGATACTCCTGTCTCGGTTTCAATGATCTAATTATAGGCATGAGCCAGCTTTTGCGACAGAACCACATAACCTCCGTTTTGGTATAGAGAATGAAGAACCCCACTATTTACGATTTACAGGCGAAGCGCAGAAGCTTTTTATCATTTGGATGCAAGAAATTCAGGATGCGGCTCGTAGCTCTGAGACCCATCCCGTTCTTGAAAGCCATATGCTAACAAATGCCTCAAACTATTGCTGGACTAGCATTATTATTTGAAATTATTGATGGAGGAATTCAGGCTGTTGGAGTGCAAGCAATTACCAGGGCTCTGCGTTGGGCCGATTATTTACTCAGCCATGCTAAACGCCTCTATAGCTTGGCAATAAATCATAGTCTCGATGGCGCAAGACTTATTTTAGAGCGAAAATCTAAGATACCCAACCCTTTTACTGTGCGCGATATTCAACGCAAGTGTTGGTCAGGGCTTGATAGCCTAGAGGCTGTTATTGATGCCTTGCATTGGCCGGTTGATTATGGGCATATTCAGGTAAAGCAATTAAGTGCCACCGAGACGAATGGACGTCCTAAAATTTCTTATCAATGGGTCGGCGCAAACTGACCCAAGTGAGATTGAGGTGAAACCTTGACGGAGAGTGCAGGAGAGCACGCCAACGGTACTGACAAAACTGACACAAGCACTTCTGTCGGTTTTGTCAGTACCATTTAGAGCGTTACATAAAAAATTAGGGGGCATTATGACTCAAAGCCAAAAAACAGCATTGAATAGAATTAGCGAGGGAAGCATGTCAAATCTAAATATTGCACAGGACAAACAACTTAATGTCGCTGATAGCATAGCTGATGCAAAAGAAAAATTTTATCAGCATATCATTCAGAAAAACGCCACAGCCACTAACAATATCAATACAGAGAAATTTGATATGAATAAGGCAAAACAGAAGAGTAATGATGCTTTAATTGCTCTTGATGTCAATGATAGTTTGCAAGCAATGCTTGCAGCACAAATGCTGTCTATTCATGAATTACAACAGCGAACCATGGTCTATGCGCATGCAGTAGATAATCACGAATTAAAGAAATACTTCACCAATGCAACAGTAAAATTAGCAAACTGCTTTGTTCAGCAGGCAAATACGCTTGCAAAACTACAAGGGGCTGGATGGCAAAAAATAATTGTGGAAAGAGTAGAGGTTCATCAAGGAGGCCAAGCTGTGGTTGATAATGTCCAAAGTGGCATGGGTGTCCAGGATAAAAAATGAAAACAACCTCTTGTACCGAGAGCACTGCCTATGCTTTTAACAATGCTCCACGATGTGGCGCTAGAAGCAAGCGTAATAATGGAAACCCATGCCGTGCACCTGCGGTTAAGGGCAAAAAGCGTTGCCGCCTTCATGGGGGCTCTAAAGGGAGCGGTGGTCAAAAGGATAATAAAAATGCACTTAAGCATGGCTGCTCTACAACCGCCATTAAAGCATTAAAAAAAGAAATACGGGAAACTATACGTCATGTTAAAACTTAGAATGAATCATTTGTTATATCATATTAGTTTTTTAGGACCTAAATCCCACGAAACACTGGTTCATTAACAATGGTAGAATAACATTCTTCAAGTACTTTTGGATTGGATAATAGACCTAAATGCCCACTTTTGTGTAAAGATCCTCCCACTTCTTCCGGTGATTTTTTAAAGAAAAGAAGAGTATCATGAGAGCCATTAATGTAAGTTGGTTTCGATTTTCGATAATCAGGTTCAGTATGTCCCGAATCTCCGATTAGTATAGTTTTATTAATTAATGGATTGTTAGTTTTCGTCCACGTAAAATTTTCACCAGTAATTTCAAAATCTTTGAAGCCTAAATAATAAGCGAGAGTCGCTCCTCGTGAATGTCCTATTAAATTTAATTTAAAATTTTCTTCAGAGACATTAACTTCCTTATAGCAAGCCTTAATGGATTCAATTTTTTGATTAATGAGGTCTGTATCGGTATGAGTAAAATTTCCTGCAGGTAAATTAAGGGTAAAAATTGCCCCAGGATATGCATGTTCTTGAAAATATTCTGCTAATGGAAGCCACGCCGATTGATTGTGATAATTACCATGTAGGCATAAAATTGGAGGGTATTGAGTTTGTAAATCTGTTAATTTAACAGGATTAAGTCCATAATTGCTCATGACCCCAAATCCTTGAAACATTCGAAATGCACACAAAATGGAATCAACTGGCTCAGCTGCTAGCGTGCAAAGCATCATCTTTGGTACATGTAAATTATGATTGTCTAAGAAATTAGCTAGTTTCTTTACTTGTTTTTGATGCGGTTCTTCCCATGTCCAATGAAACAAACTAGTTTTCGTGAGCGGTTCAGTAAAGTCTGTTAAATCATTGATAGTAGATGTTGCCAAAGGAGTATAAAAAAGCCCGAGAAATAGCTTACCTTGGTTCCACAGAAATCCTATACTATCAAAGAATAGCCAAGGTAAGCGGGTAAGCATAATCTGATTGAGAGCTTTTGTATTAGTGGACCAAAAATTAGAACACATTCCGCCTAACAGCCAAACTAAATTACAAAATATAGCTGCTCCAATAAAGCCAAGGGTAACAATTCCACTAAAAATAAAATTAATAGGGTAAACAAGAAAACGCATTAATAAGTTAAGGAAAATTAGTCCTCGTAGAGAAAAACTATTGATGGATTTTGAACCATCCCATAAAAAAGGAGGATAACACCCTAAGGGTTTAATAAAACGTAATGCCATCAGATTCTTTCCTGCTATATTAGAGTACAGCCAAAACACCAAAGCCCTTATATCATAAATTGATCAAAAAAATAACTTATGAAAAAAATTTATTCAAATAGCCTTTTGATGCCAAAAGGAGACTATGTAAGTTAAAGGGGATGATGAAAGCGCCTAGAGTATGATGGGATGCATTCACTTAAAAGTGTACCCCAAAGTGT
>JAKFUY010000071.1 GCA_021732495.1 Legionellales bacterium
CAAGCTATAGATCCAGCCAATACTAAATCTGCTGCTAAGACGAGATTGCCCGAAGTTTTTATCAAAGTCGCAACCCAAGTCATTATTGAAAAACTACAAGCCAATAGAAATTGGAATAAAACTGTTATGAAATGCTCCGCGTGTATTTTATTTCGTTGCGTTTCTAATTGTTGGATGATTTTGTTTCGTACCTCTTCATCGCCTATTATTTTTTCGAGTTCATTTTTTAAAGCATCAAACTTTGATTGTTCAACTGCCTTTGTGATAAGTGTAAGAAACATGTCGATAAAAAGGAGAGCTGAAGTTAAGATGTCACCTTCATAACCAGTCCACCAATAAAAGGTGACCAAATTGGTTGTGCCCCATAACAAATCATTCATAATCGTTGAATAACGTTGACCAAATTGAACTTGGGCTCTGTCCCAATTGCTTATATTATGTTTATCGAAGAATTTGTCATCACTAAAGGTCTGCGTAAGCAGTTTTCCTATTTCAATACCGCCTCTGACGGCATATATTCCATAACTGGCATAACCATTAATGATAGCAACAGATTGAGAGAGTTCTTTGAGATTATCTGAGACCATTAGACCCTGAGCTAAAAGCGTATTTATCAAATTTCTGGACCAAACGCCATACCAAGCGCCATGAAGGCGATGGCTATTGAGATAACTAAGCATCCCTTGGACAAACTGAGAGCACTTAAATTTTTCTGAGTCTTTTAAAGAACCGAGATTGGGCGATTCGTTGACAATCTTTGCCGAGAGGGAGGCAATCGATGCATCGAAATTAAGCTCCTTATTAAGCTCCTTTCGTGCATTTGATAATGTATTTTTAACTGCCTCTTTATAGGTGTGTACCAATTGTTGGGTAGGTTTATTCGAACGTGGTATTGTATCGAGAAGGCGTAGACCAACCGTTTCGATTTTTTGTAAGGCTTTTTCAACGTGCTCTTTTCCTGAAATGCTAGAACCAGCAACGCATTGTGCAGCTTGCAAAGTTAATTCTGCTGCTTCCTTTACAAATTTTAATTTTAGTTCCAGTTTAGTCGATCGTAATGCTTCATTAAGTTTTTCATGGACTTTATCACATAACCCTTTAATGTTCTGATCAGATGAATCTGTTACCCATTCTGCATATCTTTTTTGAAAGGGTGCCGTATTCTTATCTGTTGTTCCTTCTCCCCAGATCTCATCAATAGACATGTTAAAAGTTAACTTTTTGGCATAATTCTCGAGTAAAACATTCCTGGTACTTGCGTCCAATGCTTTAAAGACACTTGACTCAAATAGTTCGTTAAACATTTTAATATCGTAACTTGACTGATTATAGTTTTCAAATTGTTGACGAATTTTTTCTTTTTCAGCGCTAGAGCTCGTATCATCACTTAGTGTATTTGCGCTCATAAGGAGTCTCGAATATTGTACCTCAGTACTAATATTATAACACAATGATATTTTTATGCTCAATTAGATCTTAAAAATATTTTTATGTAAATTTTTCTTTCGTTTTATTTCTAGATATAAACACAAAATTAAAAAATGTAACAATTTATTTAGTAGTTGTGTAAAATACAAAAATATCTTCTTTTTAATTGAACTATGAAACGAGAACTCTTATTACGTCGCCCATTGGCTTTCACCCTAGGATGGCGCTATACGCGTGCTAAAAGTAAAAGTCATTTTGTATCTTTTATTTCTTTAAGCTCGATGTTAGGGATTGGTCTAGGGGTGGCGGTACTGATTACTGTATTGTCGGTAATGAATGGATTTGATGTGGAAATACATCATCGGTTCTTTTCAATGGCACCTGCAGTCACTATCAATGGTCGCGATGAGGGCATTGCCCAGTGGACAAAATTAATTAAGGTTTTCGAGCAGGACAAAAAAGTGATTGCTGCTGCTCCTTTTATTAGTACGCAAGGATTGGTCACTTTCCAGGGGCAAGTTCAACCCTTGGTGATATCCGGGGTCGATTTAAAGCAAGAGGAAGGTTTTTCTGAGCTTTCAAAAAAACTATTAGTTGGGCGTCTGCATCCTACGCCTGATTTTGGTATCTGGTTGGGGGAAAGTCTCGCTGATTCACTCGGGGTGATGATTGGTGATAAAGTTACTGTGATGTTACCACAAGTAACTCCAACACCGGTGGGGATGATTCCGCGGTTTAAACGTTTTACCGTTGCCGGTGTTTTTTCTGCCGGCCGTGGATTTAATTTTGATAGTAAGCTTGCTTTTATCCAATTGAAAGATGCGCAACTACTTCTACAAATGGGTTCTAATGTCAGCGGCATTAAATTAAAAATGCAAAATGTGTATCAAGCCCCTGAATACGCACAATCGCTTGCCAATCGTCTTGGACAAAATTATGCGATAGGTGACTGGACACTCACTTATGGACCCTTTTTCCAAGCCATTAAAATGGAAAAAACCATGATGTTTTTTATTTTATTACTGATTATTGCGGTAGCCGCATTTAATTTGGTCTCTTCTTTGGTGATGGTTGTCACCGACAAACAATCGGAAATTGCGATTTTACGAACACTTGGATGCACACCAAAGATGGTGATGGCGATTTTTATGACCCAAGGGATGTTGCTTGGTTTTGGGGGGGTGTTCTTTGGCGTCATCCTTGGCTTGCTTTTAGCCACCAATGCCACACATATTGTTGATTTTCTTCAACATTATTTGGGGGTGCAATGGTTGTCTTCAAATATTTACTTTGTGGATCATCTGCCTGTTCATATTGATTGGCATGATATTATGAATATCATTTTAATGGCCTTAGGATTAAGTTGGTTAGCTACCATTTATCCCTCTTGGCGAGCCGGTAAAATTATCATCACGGAAGCATTGCATCATGAGTAATACTGAATCATTGATTGAGGCCTATCAAGTCTCTAAAATATTTGTTGATGTTGACACACATATTGCTGTTCTTAAAGATATCGATTTTACCCTCAAGCATGGGGAACGCGTAGCTTTCGTAGGGCCCTCTGGTTCGGGTAAAAGCACTTTATTACATTTGCTTGGTGGTTTGGACTTTAGCAGTAGCGGTACCGTGTCGGTAGCCGGTGAAAACTGGTCAGCGATGTCTGAAGAAAAACGCTGTCTTTGGCGTAATCAATGCCTTGGTTTTGTGTATCAGTTTCATCATTTATTGCCTGAGTTATCGGCGTGTGAAAATGTGATGTTACCTTTGTTGTTACAAAAAGTAAGTTTTAAAGAAGTACGCGTGCGAGCCGAAGAACTATTGGCACATATGGGGCTTGAAAAGCGGCTAGCCCATCATCCCCATCAGCTTTCAGGGGGGGAGCGGCAACGGGTGGCAATCGCTCGTGCGATGGTGACGCGCCCTAAATGTATTTTAGCCGATGAGCCGACTGGTAATTTAGATAGGGCGACAGCACATTTGATGCTGGATTTATGGAATCAATTGAATCAACAGTATCAAACAGCGATGGTTATTGTCACCCATGATCTGACTTTGGCAAAAAAAATGGATAAAGTCTATCAACTAAATAACGGCGGTTTATCTCTGATTTGATAAACGATATGAGTGAAATTACTTATGGAAATACAAAAAGAAGAACTTCCTAGCTATGCTATACAGTCTTATGAGCCCAATCAGTTAACCATTTCTGGAAAGGTGTATACCCAGTCTTTACTGGTTTCTGCACAAGAATTGATTTGTCCTTGGGGTGGTCATGCAGGGCAGGTTTTGGATTTAAATGATTTTTTGCAACTGGATT
>JAKFUY010000222.1 GCA_021732495.1 Legionellales bacterium
TTATTAAAGGTGTTGAACCTTTATAGCTAAGGTTGGGGTTAATGCGTTTGTCTGCCAATAATAATTTAACAATATCAGGTTTATTCTCGCACACGGACAGAAACAATGGCGTTATACCATTAGCATTTGCAAAATTTGGATCTTGGCATTGATCTAAAATCTCTTGAATTGTTTGTTCATCGTTATTGCATATGGCTTGAAACAATAAGGATTCTAAATAATTAGGGGTATTAATTCTTAAGTTTATTGTAGGGTATTCAGCCCATTTTTCTAATAATTCTTGAGCCTTGTTTCGATGTGGAAAAACAAGTTGGGCAGAATAAGTTTCATAATGTTTAAATGGTAGAAATTTACAAATGTTAGAGCAACTTTCAAATGTCCTTGAGGCATTTAAATCATTAATATCCATGAATTGCCAATGTTTTAATTTTGGATCGTAAATGAGGCAAACAGCATGGTCGCCAGCTGCTTTTTTAAGCACTAATTTTACACAGACATTATCTTGATATTTAGTTTTTTCAACTGTTTTTTCAATATGTTGAGTGAGGTGTGTGATGTCTTGCTCCTCAAAGGCGTCATAGAAAATAGGCTTAGACTGATGAAGACCACCTAATTGCATGATTTGTTCAGAACATGCTACTTGAGAGATAGCATGTAAATCTTTTTGTTTTAATTTTTTTTCAAAAAAAGGTTCGTAATCAAAGGGGCTTTGGTACAACATCAAGCTGTCATAAAACGCTTTAATTTCTAAAAGATGATTTTTCCATACGGGGTTTTTCTCTATTTCTTCTAATGTATGTCCAGCGTTTAATAAATTAAATAATTTGTAAATTTTTTGTAGGTGATTATTAAATAAGTCTTGCTCGCCAAGTATGGATGCTTCTATCCAGCGCATAGAAAATCCATAGCAAATTCCATCATTATTGGGTGAATAACCCAATTTTTTGGCACAATCAATTAGATTTCGATGTGTTAAATGACTATTCTCTGCTTTTTCAAGAGCTACCTTTTGATTTTGGCTTTGATTAGCTAAAAGAGAATCATCTGTCCTTTGTAAATCATCGCAAATTTTATTAATCCCTTCTGAAATGATTGGGTTTGTAAAAAAAGTGTCCCGAAAACATGCACTAAGGAGTAATAAACCAAGGCTTAGAACAGTTAACAAATACCCAATAATTTGGGTGGAGAGGTCTTTGTAAATGATGTTTTGATATTGATGGCAGATATCAAGAAGCTGTTGATTAAATTTTGTTATGGGTATATTTAATTTATGTTTGTAATAATCGTCTGCTTTTAAATACAACTCTTCACAAAGTTTCAAGAAAGCCAATTGTTGTTCAGTTAATTGATCTAAAGGAATATTTAGGCCTAGTGCCTCTAAATCATATCCTATGATTTCATGCATATGATTAAATAATAGTTCATTAAATTTAGTAGGCATCATTAATTTCCAAGATGCCTATTGGCACCAATAAAAACAATCAGTTTGTATTTTAACACAACTATTGTTTAAAAAACAAGCAAATCGGTTTAATTAAATGACTCGTTTTTTCCAGACATATTTCCCAGTTTATTGTTGAATAGGATAATGGGATAAGTAAGTTTTCACTGGGATGCTAAATGCAGTCACATGCCCAGTCTTCATCATCTGAAAGAAATTTCGGGGCACCTATAGTTTAAGCCTCTCGAAAACAAGCTGAATCATCAATGTTTTAAGGGCACTGAGCAGGATTTCTAGTTTCAGCCTTAAGAATCCCCTCATTTTTTAAATGCTCAATAAAAGCTCGGTCCAGTAGGGTTGTGTCACCAAAAGTTCATTGAAAACTGTCAATAACGCATCTTGTTCATGCGCTTTAAAGTTATTAAAATGTTGACGGCGGTATAAAAACGCGGAAATATGGCGCAGCTTTATGTCAAAATCTAGAGCATATAGCTGATATTATATAAAGCCAATTTGTTACTACGGCTTTGGTCACCAAACTGCCGTGCCCACAGCCTTCGATAAGCATAATTCATTGCAAGCCATTGGGGTGAGGGGCTTGTGATCAGCGATGAATTTGTTTAGTCTATAGTTTAAAAGGATTTTTCTTCATTGACATGAACAAGGAATGTGCCATGTTAAACAATGTTATTGTTACTCTTATTTTAATTTCTGTTGTGATTATTGTAGGTAAGTTGTGCATTAAAGGTTTGCAGCATCTGGACCAAAAGTGATGATTTGGCCGTATTTGGGCGTTTTAGCGGTATTTATTTATTTAATGGTCGCTTTAATGTGGCCGGAATTATTTTGATGGGCGTATGAACTTTATTGGTCAATGGATACTGCTTAATCTCATAACACTTGCATGTGCTTACCCGCTGTCAAAGTATGCCTTTCTCGTTTTACAAAAAAATATTTCTGCACGCATCGATACCAGAGTATTTACGTTTTTAGGATTAAATACGGCCAATATGTCATGGGCATCCTATCTGAGTGCTTTACTTCAGTTTCAACTATTGGGTTGGCTTTTGGTCTATGGCTTGGCGTTTTTTCAAACAGGTGCTAGGCATTACAGTGCAGATATGGCCTTTCAGCTCGCTTCGAGTTACGTCACCAATACCAATTGGCAAGTTCTTGCCGGTGAGCAGTTTTGGAATTTGCCGCTGCGCTTGTTTGGCATTATCACGCAAAATTTTTTTTCAGCCAGTACTGGGCTTTGTGTGTTGCTGGTATTTGCACGTTGTTTTAAAGGAAAAAATGCACCTTTAGGGAACTTCTGGCAGGATATATGGCGCTCAACGATTTATTTACTAGTGCCGGTGTCCTTGCTTGCGTCCCTATTTTTGGTATCCCAAGGTGTTGCTCAGAATTTTAAAAATGATTTACACATCGCACAATACGATAGTTCTCAAGGGTTGTTGCAATCCATTCCAATGGGGCCTATTGCCAGTGAAGTCTCGATAAAATTACTTGGTAACAATGGGGGCAGTTATACCGCTGCCAATTCAGCACATCCTTTGGAAAATCCTACACCTTGTTCTCATATTTTTGAAATGGTAATGATGATGTTGCTGTCGGTTATGGGTTGTTTTTTATTTGCCAGAATCATTGGGAAAGCCCGTTGTGGTTGGTATATTTGGTTGACCATGTTTATTTTGGTCAGCCTATTAACGATGGGGGCCCATCTGACTGAGCCTGCTAATTTATTGGGCAAAGAACTTCGCCTCGGTACAACGGGATCTGTGATGTGGCATGCGATTACTACAGGGACTTCCACAGGAGCTACGGCTGCTATTATTGACCAGTTTCAACCATTGACCTATGGTTTTTATCTTTTTTTAATGAATATTGGTGAGATAGCCTATGGTGGTATTGGTATGGGGGTGGTCAATATCTTATTTTTATTTATATTATCCTCTTTTATATTGAGTTTGTTGACGGGTACCCAGCCACGGTTTTTAAGGAACCATATACCCATTAGCGCCATTAAATGGAGCATGCTTTATATTATTTTATTGCCTTGTCTGACGTTGATACTCTTGATTTTAATGATGGTTGTATTTCACCTGTTGAGGGGTGTCGCTTCGCCTAAGCCTTATATGTTATCGGCTGCTTGGTATGCGGTATCGAGTTGGTTTAATAACAATGGCAGTGGCTTTTCAGCTTGGGTGCCAGATGGTCAATTAATGAATTATATCAGTGGATTATCCATGCTTCTGGGTCGCTATATTCCA
>JAKFUY010000017.1 GCA_021732495.1 Legionellales bacterium
ATTTTCTAGGTACGCATGTGTCGAGCGACTAAAATGCGCTAAAGCCTATGAATACTGTGGTTCGAAGGGGTGTTTGTGAATTTGAAAAATGACGCCCAAAAAGTTCGGCGCTTACAAACTGGCGGAGAGAGAGGGATTCGAACCCTCGATACGTTTTACCGTATACACACTTTCCAGGCGTGCGCCTTCAGCCGCTCGGCCACCTCTCCAAATGAGTTCCAAGATTATACAGGTTATAACAAAAGATCAAGTGGTTTTTAAGGCTCTGCGTCAATAAATGCTTGATGTTGTTGGCATTTTTCATAAATTGAAATGATTTTGGGGTAGGGGGCCATATTAAATGAAAATCGCAAAGCATTATAAATTTGAGGCACCAAGCAAATATCGGCAATGCTAATATGATCGCCTACACAATATGGATCTTTTCCAAGCCATGCTTCAATGCTATCAAATCCCTGTTTTAACCAGTGATGGTACCAAATTAAAATCTCTTCATCAGTGATGCTTAGATTTGATAAATAGGTTTTGACTCTCAGATTATTTAAAGGATGCATATCACAAGCGACTATTAATGCGATTTGCCTAACCTTGGCTCTTAATAGCGGCTCATCTGGCAAAATTTTAGGGGTGTTAGGATATTGCTCATCTAAATATTCTAAAATGGCAATAGACTGGGTGAGGGTGATGTGGGCGTCTTGCCAAATAGGAACTAATGCTTGGGAATTTATCTTCTGATAGTCATTACTATGATGTTCGTTGTCAATCAGAGATATCGGTATTTTCTTATAAGGAATTTCTTTAAGATTTAGGGCGATACGAACCCGATAACTGCAAGAGGAACGATAGTAGTCGTAGAGTTTATTGATCATGGTCGATATTTTTGAACCTCTTGATCGATAGCGCCAAATAAACTTTCCTTTTGTGCGTTCAACATTTCAATATGGACCTTATCCCCAAATTTCATATATGAAGTACTAGGCTTACCGTTTTCAATGATTTCAATGACACGTTTTTCTACAATACAGGAGGAGCCGACATTGGGCTCATTATTCGATATGGTACCTGAGCCGATAATGGTTCCTGCGCAAAGATTTCGTGTTTTAGCCGCATGTGCAATGAGTTCGGGAAATGAAAACTGCATGCCTAGACCAGTATTGGGTTTCCCAAATAGCTTGTCATTGTAATAGGTGAGCAGTGGTAAATGTAGGCGTTCACCATCCCACGCACTTCCCAATTCATCAGGGGTGATGGCTACAGGGGAAAAACTTGTTGCGGGTTTACCATGGAAAAAACCAAATCCTTTCGCTAGCTCCTGTGGAATGAGTTCTCTTAAAGTAATATCATTGACCAACATCAATAATAGTATTTTTTGTTGACAAATCTGCGGCGAGCTTCCCATCGGTACCTTATCGGTAATGACAGCCACCTCAGCTTCAAAATCAATACCATCCTGTTCATTTTGAACCAGAATGGGATCGTTTGGTCCGATGAAGTCGTCAGATCCCCCTTGATACATTAAAGGGTCAGTTAAAAACTGTTCAGGCATTTCAGCACCCCTGGCTTTCCTGACTAAGCGCACATGATGAAGATAAGCACTACCATCTGCCCATTGATATGCTCGAGGTAGGGGGGAATGTAATAGATGGGAGTCAAAAGGTAGGGTTTTATTAAATACTCCTTGATTCAATTGAGCGTACAGAGCTTCTAGCTCAGAGTGAATTGAAGACCAATGCTCTATGGCATATTGTAATGTAGGAGCAACGTTGTCAACAGGGTAGATATGCTTAAGGTTGCGACTGACTAAACATAATCTTCCATCGAATGTACCATTTTTTAAAGTTGCAAATTTCATCGTTTGTCCAATTTCCCTCTTAGAATTTGATCTTGCTCAATGGCTTCGAATAATGCTTGGAAATTCCCTTCACCAAAACCGGAATGACCTTTACGCTGGATGATTTCAAAAAACGCCGGACCAAAAACGTTTTCAGTGAAAATTTGCAATAAAATGCCATCTTCTATTTTAGGTCCACCATCAATTAAAATCTTAAGTTTTCGCAAATCGTTAAGACGTTCTTCATGCCAAGGAAGGCGATTTTTAATCATATCGAAATAAATATCAGGGGTGTTTAAGAACTTAATACCCGCTGATTGAATCGATTGAACAGTGTTATAAATATCCAGGGTATGTAATGCAATATGTTGAATGCCTTCACCATGATAATCCTGCAAAAATTCCTCGATTTGGGAATGGTCATCTTTAGATTCATTTAATGGAATCTTAATTTTACCACAAGGACTTGCTAACGCTTGGCTATACAAACCTGTTTGTTGTCCTTGTATATTAAAATCACGAATTTCATTAAAATTAAAAATGCTATGATAAAAATCTGCCCATACTTTCAATTGACCGCGATGGA
This sequence comes from Legionellales bacterium, assembly GCA_021732495.1. Classification (GTDB taxonomy): domain Bacteria; phylum Pseudomonadota; class Gammaproteobacteria; order Legionellales; family Legionellaceae; genus UBA2653. The sequence goes on from JAKFUY010000017.1 coordinate 2,418, forward strand.
CGTTATGGGTAAGGTGATCGATAAAATCGAGCCCTGAATTTGTCGGGATATATTTATGATAAATTATCCAACTATTCTGATAGGGTTTAAATGTATCGTCGGAAAAATAAATGACACTGCCACCGATGCCTTCTATGGATGGCAATTGATAAATCGGATGTGGTTGTCCGTTTTTAGCACCGCGCTGGATAGCGGTTTCGTGGGCTTTTTTGGCATCTTTGACATGAAATCCCATGGCACAAGCACCGCTTGTATGCACTCTTGCATGCTCGCCAGCTTGCGAATCTTGAATATCGTTGAGAATAAAAACAATATTGCCTTGTTGCCAAACTTCTATTTTGTATTCGCAATGTTGGGCGATGCGTATAAATCCCATTTGAGTGAAAATCTCACGCATATGGTCCGGTTTAAGGCTAGAAAACTCTAAAAAAGAAAAGCCATTGAGCTGGCAGGGGTTTTCTTGTGTCATCACAACATCCATTGTTGAAACCAATACTATATAGTTGATGGAAGGATGTTTGATGTCAATATTTTTTTAACGAAACTGTGCAAGCAACAAGCCATCTGCGATAGGAATCACAGAGATATCCATGCTAGTGTCGTTTTTTACATATAAATTAAATTCTTGAACTTTTTGACCTGTTTTCGAAGGGGACTCTGTGCAGACTTCACCATGATATAAGATATTATCAATGGCAATGATACCGTGAGGTACTAATAGTTTTTTTGCATACTCATAATAAGCAATATAATTGCCTTTGTCTGCATCTATAAATATGAAATCAAATTGTTGCTTTTGATTTTCAAGTGCCTTTAAAGACTCTAATGCAGGACCTGAGATAAGCTGTATTTTATGGGAAAGTTGGGCTTTCTCCCAGTTTTTTTTGGCAATGGTTGTTGCATTTGCATCAATATCAAGTGTTGTCACCATCCCATGTTCAGGTAAGGCTAGTGCCATCGCTGCAGCACTATAGCCCAAAAATGTTCCCAATTCTAAAATACGATGGCATTGTTTCGCTTTAATCAGGAATTGTAAAAATCGAGCCTCATCAGCAGAGATTTGCATACCAATTTGTGGATGGTGCTCATTGTCCTGCCCCAAAACATTGAGAGCTTTTGAATGATTATGGATTAACTCCAATGAATATTCGAAAAGCTCAGGGGTCAAAGGTGTAAATTTCTGATGAGACATTTTTATTCCATGATTTTTTGTTTGGCGATCTGGTCAACAATAACTGATGGGGGGATGTTTTCCTTGATAGAGCGTAAAGATATATCAATAACCCTTGAATA
>JAKFUY010000168.1 GCA_021732495.1 Legionellales bacterium
TCGGACAAAGCTTTGCAGCATCTTTGTGAGGAGATGAATGAAACAAATACGATTTTTCCGGGGACAAGTTTGCGGTTAATTTATAAATTAGGGGCAACTTAAATTCATCGGGATCAGGTGGTCTGAAGGTCAAAAAAAGGGGGGGGCATTAAACGCATTTAAACTAATCAAAATAACACATGCCACACGAAACCGTTAATAACATAGAAAATCCCTTTAAACACTTAAAATTAGCTTAAAATCAATAAGATCTCTTTTTGTGTTTTTTTAAAGACAGCTTATTAATTAACAGTAACTATTCAAATTTAAAATTGTTCTTAATTAATTTTATTAATCACTCAACAATTTCAAAGAATTTATCTAAGTAGATCATTTTAATGATTAACACCAAAACTGGGAGAATCTACATAAGACTATTTATAATGATATATAGCTCACCAAGCCACTCTATAACATAAGTCTGGTTATATATATAAAAGGGTCTTTAAGATTATGGTTTTTATAGTATTCAATGATAGAATGTTTTGTTGCAATTTATTTTTATTATAACTTTTATCAAGTACCATACTAACTTGGAACTCTTATGATTGATTATATACTTAAATGCATTTCTGAGATACAGGCGATATCTCAAAATGGACTAACTTATTCCAAGAATCAATTTGATATTGAAAGATATAATCAACTCGCTTTCAGATAATGGCTCTTGTTATACTGCAAGAGAAACGATTAAATTTGCTAGAGAGTTTGGGTTCGATGTTCGAACAATACCCGCTTATAGTCCTGAAAGCAATGGCATGGCTGAAGCATTTGTAAAAACCTTTAAACGTGATTATATTTCACTTTGTGAACCAACAGACGCAATAACCCTGATAAGCCATTTACCTGAATGGTTTGAGGATTATAATGAGTATGCACCATACAAAGGTTTGAAAATGATGTCACCACGAGAATTTGGAGGCTAGGTGGTTTGTTTTTTAGGGGGCTACTCCAAGGCTGAAGAAACCAATCCTCTAGCTTTTGAATGTTTCAATAATTTTTTTACCAGAAAACTAGGGCCAGGTGTAAGAACCATTGAGAAAAACCGTTATGTTTGTCAGGTTGATGGGGTTATCAGTCAAGCAGGTCCCATAAAACAAGATAAGCTTTTGCAAGCCAAAGGCATTGATTATAGCCTTAAAGTTTGTTGAAATGCAAAGATTCCGATTATCAAAATTATATAAATGGATCATTTGTAACTATTTACTTATCGCCAAAAGATTACCACAGAGTTCACATGCCAATTGATGGTGAAGTGGTCAAACAAACCTATATTCCAGGTCGATTATATTCAGTGCAACCATTTACCACAAAAAACATTCCTAATATATTTAGTGAAAATGAACGATTGGTTTTATATTTTAGAACAGAATGCGGCCCTATGACCCTAATTTTGGTTGGTGCAACTATATTGTGGGCTGTATTGGAACTTCCTGGCAAGGTGACATCAAACGGGGCAACTCGGTGAACACCCAAGTTTTTGAGCAACCTATTCAATTAAACAAAGGCGATGAAGTCGGTTAGGTTATGTCCGTAAAATGCTGTAAATTCGAGATGATAAATTAGTAATTGAGTCATCGCTTAAATCCGGCAGGCCAACTTTATTAGGTGAAGGACTTGCCGATTAATGTGAAGTGGTTTATTGATGTCTGTCGAGATAGTGAGGCAATGAACTTCGCCTCAACTATCCTGCAAGAAGAACTTACCTTGAGAAACGATGCGATGCCTCTGGTGAGTGTAAATTTTGAAGCGACTGAGTGCATTCGACGGTTCTCACGTTATCTAGGTGGGTAATAGCCGCCAAATCCGAACTGGCTGCCCCCTCCGCCCACTCCAACTTCCAACCTTTTGCTACCACACAATGCCCCCGTTCCATCGCAAAATCGAAACCAAGGCCAGAATTAGAAGCAGCTAGAGGAAACCATGAACCGTCACGACGGGTATGTGTGATGAAAGAAGTTAACACCCTCGGTAATGTTTCTTCATTGAACTCAGGCCTCGGGTCAAACTTGCGGTCTCGTCGGCAATATTCTTGAGCAACATGAGCAGGCACATTGCGTTGCGCTTTACCTACATCCGTCCAGGCGGCTTTCAAACCATCGACATCATCTGCGGCATACCACGCATTATAGCCAGAAAGATAGCGCTGATAGGCTTCTTTGAGAGGTGTGAAATCAAAGTGGGCGCTGCGGTGTTCTTGACCTGCCTGATGATAAACCAAACCCACTGGTTGGCCTGTTTCGGCATCAATACGTTCTATTTCATCGATACGTGTCGCCATGAATGCTTTCGTCTCCGCATCCATATAACGCTCTAACATACGACACATATGAGTGTCTTTTGCCCAATAGGCGTACTCATAAGCGGTACAATTAAAGCTTCGACCAGAATAATCAGTAAATCGACCTTGATACCGTAAGGCTTCTTGAATCTTTGCGACATCACCTGGATAGACACCAGCAAATAATTGCTCGACTTTATCTTGCATGCCATAAGCAACACGTTCTAGAAATTTATCAAGTAAATTAGATTGATGGAATAAAGAATGCATGCGCTTGTCAGCCGTTGCAAGTTCTCCTCTGTTTTGGTTTGATAAATACCTGCCAATCATATCAAGCAAATCATCGGGCTGAGCACCCAAACGGTCAGGCATAAATTGCTGTAAAACTTCCGGCAAGTCATGAATAGCGAGCAACGCCACTTGAAGTTCTTCTTTTTCACGCTCAGTCAATATTTCAAAGCGCAATAAACTTTGCTTTATAGGCTCTGATAAACTCTTATCTTGAGGGTTCTCTTCAAGCCATTGCTTAACCGCATAATACATATTTTCGTTAAACGGCACGGGCATTATATAGTCTCCAATAAGGTCATTATTATTATAGCACATACCGCTCACCAAAGACTATTTTTAGCGCAAACAGTCTTAATATGTGGCTTTTGCCTATTCCGATGATGTGGATCACCAATTCCGAACGATGTGGATCACTTAAATAGTAAAATTTAAACATTTTATCAACGCAAAGATAAAACCGTAATATCCTCTACTTTTAATATCAGTTAAAAATGGGGGGATTACCGTAGTAATCATTTCTATCTAGCTATCTTTGTAATTCAAAAACTCTTTTGATATCAACAACATTAACTGCGCAACTGCAAGATAGATGTCCACTTGCTGGACCACAAAATGACATTTTTTGGCGGTTTTAGAGTTAGTAATTCTACATATTCATGGAGTTATGACAACAATTGCTCGTAATATTTACATATTGCGCAAAATAAATTATAATACGTTTTGACTTAATCAATTTATGAGGAAATATGATGAAAACAAAAGCACGTTATTATGGCGCCGAGATTTATTATGGCGGCGAGATGAAGGTAGAAGATATGGAAAAGTTTCTTGGGGATTTACGCGAGTCTATGCCCATCTTTGATCGTCAATCCATCTCCCGTGCAATAAAAAATTTCATTTGCCAACAATAAAGAACACATCGACTAATTCCGTATCAGCCAACTTTTTTGCAACTCATTGATTCGATTCTTGTTTTTATTTTTTGTACAGTAAAATCCTGGAATGTAGGGCCAAAATATTCAATTTAATATTGACAATGACTTGCAATACATTACACTACCGGGA
>JAKFUY010000048.1 GCA_021732495.1 Legionellales bacterium
TTTCTCAGTTACTGCTGCAGTAGTCGATAATGCTATTAAAAATGATGGCACCACAAGCGATAACGAAAAACAGGCAGGTCCCATCAAAATTAATCGATTTCATTATGAAGTCGCTGTCCTTGAAAGTTTACGGGAAAAACTGCGTTGTAAATTAATATGGATTGAGGGCGCCTATCGCTATCGTAATCCCGATGACGATTTACCTGCTGATTTGGAAACCTCTCGTGAAGCTCGATACTTACAGCTTGGATTGCCGCTGAATGGTGCTGATTTTGTTAAACAGCTGAAGAACAAGCTCCACCTTAATTTACAAAATCTCAATGACACCATTGTGCATAACAAAAAAGCTAAAATCATGGATAAAAATGGCGGTCACCTCAAAGTAACACCATTAAAGGCACAGGCGCCACCAACGTTTCTTGATGCATTGCAGCGAGAAATTAATCACCGTTGGTCAACAATCAATTTAATCGATATTTTAAAAGAAGCTGATTTTCGGGTTGTCTTTACCAAGCAATTTCACTCGGTGGGTAATCGAGAAATTTTAGATGGAGAACTTCTACAAAAAAGACTGCTTCTTTGTCTGTATGCTTTGGGCAGCAACACGGGGTTAAAGCGAATCAGCGCTGCTAATGAAGATGCAAGCCACTCAGATTTAAATTATGTGAAGCGGCGCTTTATCAACGAAGAAGGGGTTAAAGCCGCAATTGTTGATGTGGTTAATGAAATAATCGCCATTCGAGATCCTGCTATTTGGGGTGAAGCAAGCACGGGTTGTGCTTGTGATTCCACACTAGTCAGTAGTTGGGATCAGAATCTCATGAGTGAATGGCATCCTCGCTATAAAGAACGTGGGATTATGATTTACTGGCACGTTGACACAAAATCTATGGTTGTTCACTCCCAGATTAAAACCTGTTTGTCATCAGAGGTCGGTGCGATGATCACAGGGATTTTAAGACATGACACTAAAATGAACCTGAACAAAGCCTACACTGATACCCATGGGCAAAGTACCGTTGGATTTGGGTTCAGCTATGGACTTGGGTTTGATTTGTTACCACGTATTAAGGGACTTCATCGCCAAAAACTGTATTATCCAATTGCCTCCCACAAAAACAATTATCCCAATTTAGAAACCCTTTTTAAATCGGGTATCAATTGGCAGCTTATTGAGGAAAATTACGATGACTATGTGAAGCATGTCTCAGCACTCAAGACAGGTACAGTCGATCCCGATGTGCTTATTAAAAAATTCAGTAAGGAAAACTACAATCACCCCGTTTATAATACACTGATTGAGATTGGTAATGCGGTAAAAATGATATTTTTGTGCAGATACCTATCTTCTGAAGAGTTGCGCATAGAAATAAATGAATCACAAAATGTGGTTGAACGATTGAACGGTATTATGGGCTTTATTTTTTATGGCAAATTAGGTGAACTATCTACCAATCGAACAAAGGAACAGGCACTGGCGGTATTTTGCTTGCATTTATTACAAGTCTGCATGGTGTACATCAATACCCTAATCATCCAGGAATTATTGTCAGCTCCTGCCTGGGCTAACAAATTAACGCCTGAAGACAACTGCGCATTAACCCCACTTATTCATGCACACATCAATCCCTATGGACTATTCCCACTCGATCTTTACAAGCGGTTAATTATTGCTATTGAAAAGGAACGACAATATGCCTGAATATAAACGAACACCTGTCAGACAGAAGGCGAAGCAGTTGGCTAAACTATTGCGAGCAGAGAATCCTGACTATGATTTTATGCGTGAGTTATTTAGGCATTTACGAACAGAGTTAAGTGTTGAGGTGACGCATAAAGATAAAACATTACCTTATGTCCCAACAGAGGAAGAGATTTGCAAATATTACCAAGCCGTATGGAAATCACGTAACATGAAGCATGTTCTGATGATCAAAACATTGCTTTATACTGGTGTAAGGGTTAGTGAGTTGGTTCATATCAAGCTGAGTGATATCAATTTTGATAGTTGCCAGATACGAATTACCGAAGGAAAGGGTAAAAAAGACAGAATAGTTCCTTTTCCAGACAGCTTTAAGGAATTACTGGCCATTAATGTTCATAATATGCGCGACAAAGGAGGCCAATATCTGTTTGAATCATCATGGAAAAAACCTTATACTGATCGAGGAATACGTAAAATTCTTGAGCAATATTCACGTGAAGCAGGGATGGAGCACTCCATCTCTCCACACAAATTGAGACACTTTCTATTTACGTGGCTTAAGAAACAGGGGATTGATGATGCATTAATCCAGCCTTATTCAGGCCATGAGAGCCGAAAATCGCTTGAAATTTACTCAAAATTGTCGATTTCTGATGCACAAACGGAATATAAAGAGATTATTGGTAAGTTTCCAGTATGAATTTATTCAAAGTGGCCCCTGGTGACACGAACCGTAAAATGGGGCCTAATACTGAGATATCCATAAAAAAAATATCGCTTCCATATCTCACGGATTTCATTGAACAAATCAATATCATCAGCATCTGTTCCCTCGGAGTTTGCTCCAACATTTTTTTAGGTAGTCCCCCTCAATTGCTTTTCTTCATGCTCGACAATTAGCTTAGTTATCTTCTCAGTCTTATTAAAAAGCAGCATAGCTTTTGTATCGCCTGCAGTGCAATCTCAAATTTAGCAGAAGATGACCGTTTTTTGTTCTTTGCCATATTGAACGCCAAAGTCGAGTTTATTATCTCCTAAATTTTAAATTTTTGTGGTCTATATTGTTGAGATCATTATACAGTCATAGTTCAAGTCCTGGTTAAGATAAATTAAATTGAGCGGGAATTGCTGACTTTCCATGCATTATTTGGTATAATTTTAGCTCTTCTTCACCACAATGTTTAAAACTCGGTGACACGCCAAATAAAGCATTTACTTCAAAGGTGCTGAATAGTTATTAATTTTCTTGAGAGATAAGCTTAATGAAACTTTACATCCATAATCCAAATGAAGTACTCGATTTCTGGTTTAAAGAAATATCGCCCAAACAAAGGTGGGAGAAATCGAAAGACTTTGATAATTTACTTGCAACCCGTTTTGGAGCCTTGCACGCTGCAGCAGAACGCTGCGAACTATTTACTTGGCGGGACACAGCCAAAGGTCGACTTGCTGAGATAATTATTCTTGACCAATGGTCACGAAATATTTATCGTGATACAGCTCGGTCATTTTCTAATGACGGATTAGCTTTGGGATTGGCCCAAATGGCTGTTGCCATCCATGCTGATCAGGACTTGGATAGTCAGGAAAAAGCTTTTTTATATATGCCGTACATGCACAGTGAATCCTCAATTATTCATGCCATTGCTGTCAAGCTTTATCAACAACAGGGCATGGAATCAAGCCTGAGTTTCGAGCACCAACACCAACACATTATTGAACGCTTTGGTCGCTATCCTCACCGTAATGCAATACTAGGTCGGATATCTACCCCAGAAGAACTTGTTTTTTTATCGACAGCTGTCAATCAGCACCCTAAAGGGACCTTTCCGACCGCACCTTAATGGACCCACCAAAACCGCACCTTAATGGACCCAGGGTAACCGCACCCTAATGGACCCACCAGGCATATCAAACTTCCGTCAAAT
>JAKFUY010000151.1 GCA_021732495.1 Legionellales bacterium
TCATTGAAGATTTCTTGTTTGGCGAGCAAACGTCTCTGGTTGTCGATCCCTCTGAGGAAAAATTAAAAATCGAGTTTCAGGCTGTGAAACGTATCTATGTTCCAACACAATCGATTCACCGTATAGATGAAGTTGAAAAGCATGGTGTGGCAAAAATAAGAGATGCAAAAAACACCAACAAAGTGGCGCTGTTTCCCGTTTCTCATGGTTCAAAGGACACTCAATAAAATGTTAAAAGATATCGAAAATTTATATGCGCGAGCTTCTTTGTTATATTCAGAGCAAGATATTCATCATGGTTTGGATAAGATGGCTGCAGAAATTACTCGAGATTTAGCCAACAGCAATCCAATTGTCATTTGTGTGATGACAGGTGGTTTGATCCCAATGGGGCATCTTTTAACGCGCCTGAATTTTAATTTAGAAATGGATTATGTCCATGCCACGCGATACCAGGGTGAGATTCATGGTGGCGAGGTCGAATGGCTTGCCAGACCACGAAGTGATTTAAAAGATCGCACCATTTTAATAGTCGATGATATTCTCGATGGGGGCATTACTTTGGCCGCGATTAAACAGGATTTTATGAAGCAAGGCGCCAAAAACACCTATACCGCAGTGTTGGTAGATAAGAAAAGATCCCGGCCTGCTGAAGGTCTTCAGAAGGCTGATTATGTGGGTCTTGAAATTGAAGATAAGTTTATATTTGGCTTTGGCATGGATTACAAATCCTATCTGCGAAACCTTGCAGGGATTTATGTGGTAGAAGATTAAGAAAGCATCTTTTTTTGCTTACTTGGAAAAGAACTCAATTCCATCGAAATTTTTCGATAGAGCTCATCTAACCATTTCGGTTGATCAAAACGGCTAGTGGCCGCCGTACTGGTGCGTAAATCATTGGGGGCAATGATGACTTTGGTATTGGCAAGTCCTACTCTTCTTACTAATAAAAATAGCTGATCAATGGCATGATCGCCAATGGCCAGGCAACCCACTGATAAATCTTTCCCATGTAAAAAGATATCGCCACCTAAACGAACCCGCCCATCCTTATAGGCATGCGCCCGGTCAAATTGGTTGGGGTAGTTGATTTGCATTGACAAATGCATGGAGCTATACGGATTAAACATCGTCAGTTGGTATATCCCTTCCGGAATTTGTTTATCATTCTCACGAAGCTTAGGTCCCAGTCGCCCACTATTGGCGGTCAGTGGGTAATTATGAATAAAAACCCAGTGATTTCTTGTATCTTTTGCCCATAACTCAATATGACTTTCTTTTTTGAAAGCCAGTAAGGCAACTTGTTTTGGGGGATAGTTGACATTTGCGCTACGAAAATAGCTTTTGAGCTCAGGTTCGGTACGCATTCCATAATGTATGACAGCATGATCGATGGCCTTATTGCCATCCATCTTAGGTGCCATGGCATTAGCGTGGTTAGCGCCGAAGATGAGGCATCCTAAGGCGAGAATAAAAGCATTCATAGGCAGTCTTCCTTCTGTGAACATATCGCAGCAAAAAAAATAACTTATTATACAGGCTAATTAAAAAATAGTCATTTATTTTCTGGTATAAATATCTTCTTTTAATGATCTCAACTTAAAAGCATTCGATTGTCAATGACATTGCTTGAGATTTTCTCCATTTCATCCTAGGATAAAAAGATGTTAATGATGAAATGGAATCTCAGATGAGAAACGCATGGATGAATCAATCAACAAAAATGGCTTTGTTTTTACTTGCATCTTCTTCAATAGCTCATTCCAGTGCCACGGTATATGGAAAACGTTTTTGTGAAATTGTTTACAGTAAGAATTTCATGGACTTTTATGTCTATAACAGCCACGCCTTACATGATTGCCCCAATGCATGGTGGAAGGGTCTAAATAACTCTATGATTAAAAAGGATATGAATGCGCAATATGTGTTTTTAAATGGTCCAAGGATATGGATGGTGGACAATATTGAGCAACAAAAATCGAGTGCGGCGTCGGTAAACCAGTTTCAGGGCAAGCCACTCAATTTAGTGGGTAGTTTTCATGCTGACTTTCATTCGTTGTTGAAAAACCATGGACCTTATACCGATTTTGAAGGCTCTATTCAACAGGTTTATTCACTCAATAAAGGGCGACAAATTGTCGAGCTGGTTAATGATCAAGGACAGGTGTATGTTCTTCAGTCCATTTCTTTAAAACATCGTTATCAATCCCCCGAAAACATCAGCAGCCTTCAGCCGCATTTGAAACTACCTTCGGGTTGGACTTTTAAAACAGGTGCTTTATCACAAGACTATCGAATGATGCCTAAAAATAAAATGATTCATGTGGTACAAGATGAGTATGAGAATACCTATCAACGGATTGGCAAAGACTTGTTAAATAAATAACGGTAATACCACTTCCAAAACGAGAACTAAAAGCCATAGACTTTTATGAGATATCTGAATTGAGCTAAATCGCGCATGTAACCATGCGATTTGGCCTACCCACAAACCTGCAAAAACATACGTTAACCAGGATGATTGATCTTTTACGGTTAAGAAAATCGTGTCAATATTCCACGCTATCACTAATAAAATAAGAGTGGATATATAAAAAAGCGGTTTGGTACTGACAAGCATTCGAAGGCACAGATATTGAATACCCAAGGAAAGAATAAAGGGATTGAATGGGTGAAAGTGATTATTGACCAATAGCAATTCATTGATGCCAGATCCTAAGAGCAAGATAATAATCCAGCTAATGAATAATCGATAATGCCGCGTGACCAGGATAAATATAAAAAACAATATGGATAAGCGAGTGAAATGCCCAATATTATTGATGAAACTCATTTGAGTGAGCAGTGGTTCGAGGCTTGGCTTGTATTTCAACCAAATCGGTAAAAAGACATTGCACATGAATACAAAAGGCTTGGCCACGAGGATGCTGAATATCAAGCCTCCTGTGATTAAACAAAGATAGGTGAGCTCGGTAGCCGTTTTAAAGGGTGGGGCTACATCTTTGTTGGGGGTGAGAAATTGCAGATAAGGATTTTGCAGAGCAATTTGCCATTTTCTTAAAATCTGTTCCCGAAAATGTTTATAAATATTGAGTTTGATATTTCTAAAAATTTTAACACTCATGATGGGTACGATTAGTACCAGGGCAATAATAAGAATTTGTTGTAAATGGTTTTTAATTTGTGCTTGTCCTTGACCAATCAGTACGCCAGGGATAAAGAAAAGGGAAGACCAACCCAGCGCCGATAAAATGTTAGCAAATAAAAAATTGAGCAGCGGCATCCCCATCATTCCTGCCACAGCTGGAACAATCGCCCGTACCGGACCAATAAATCGACCAAAGAACACACTTTTTCCACCATGCGCCGTAAAATAGTGTTTTCCAACTTTTAAAGTTCTTGGGTAGTATCTAAAAAAAAAGAAGTTTTTTAAATTTTCTTTAAAGTAGACTCCAACGAGATAACTTCCCGTATCACCGACAATAGCCCCCAAAATAGCGGCAACAAAGTTACTGTAAATACCTATGACACCACTACCAGCCAAAATCCCAATCCCAGTGATGGCAAATGAGCCAGGAATTAAACCACCGACGAGAATAATTCA
>JAKFUY010000014.1 GCA_021732495.1 Legionellales bacterium
CGAGCACAGTCTTTTAGTGTTTCTACTAAAAGTTGATTAGGCATTGAAAAGCTTACCATCACCCATCTTTGGGCAAGAGCCTCGGTTGCAAAGCCTATAAGCATCAACATCATTATAAAAATACGTTATGCGTAGTTGAATATTATGCAAAGTTGTTTTTATTGAAACAAATAACATGGGTGTTTTATGAGCAAATATCAGAGACAGTACTATAATTTACTTTACATAAAATTTGCTTTCCTATGGATCAATCTAGGGTGGTTGCTTATGTTTGAACAATTTATAAAAATGCAACATGTCAAAAATAGATTAAACAACCTGGAAAAATATCAGGTTATTTTAAATCAATGCTCTGATTATTTGATTGCAAATCAATACACTATTGATTCAATAAGACACTATCGTTGCGCAATAGAACATTTTTTATCTTGGCATGAAATGGAAAATGCACAATGTAAAATAAACAACGAGTTGGTTGAATCCTTTTTACAAAAACACATCCCCATTTGCAAGTGCCCAATACCTGCGCCGAAAAGAATAATAGATATACGTCCACCGCTATATTTGCTATTGAAAATTAATAATTACGATGTGACAAATGTAATTGATCAGAAAAGCATCTCAGAAAAAGACAAGCTAATAAATGAGTTTGATCAATATTTATTCGATGTTTGTGGGCTCAGTGAAAACACAAGAATTTATCACAAAAGAAATGCAACAACATTTTTAAATCACTTTTTTAAAGGGGACCATGTCAATTTAAGTAAACTCACTCCGTTTAATACCCGTAATTTTCTGTATAAAAATCTTACTAGTTACAAGAGAAGAACTCTTGGCGTATTTATCTATACATTACGATGCTTTTTTAAATACCTGCAATTTAGAGGGTTGATTGGCAATCAATTAATCATGGCTTTGCCAAGCGTTAGAGAATACAAAGCATCAGCACTGCCTGAATATCTGAGTAATGAAGAAATTAAAGCATTAATTAATACTTTTGATCTAAGTTCGGCACTTGGAAAAAGAGATTATGCCATGATTACATGTATGTTGGAAATTGGTCTGCGGGCTTGTGAAGTGGCGAATTTAAAGCTTGACGATCTTCATTGGCGTGACATGACACTGATATTGCCTAGAGGTAAAACGCATCAATCTTACGTTTTACCGATGACGATTACACTGAGAGATGCACTCATTTCGTATTTAAAAGATGGACGCCCACAAACAACAACAAGAAAAATATTTGTATATCATCGCGCACCAGTTGGAAAGGGAATCATACCAAGAGTAGTCACAGAGGTCACTCGACGAGCTCTTATTCGAGCAGAAATAATACCAAATATAGCTGGTTCTCATATTTTGAGAAAAACATTTGCAACAAAATTATTACATGGTGGCGCAACAATAAAAGAAATAGCTGACATGCTGCGACATCATTCAATTGGAACAACCAGTATTTACTTGAAAGTGGATTTTTCAAAGCTCATACAAGTGGCATTACCATGGCCAGGGAGTGATTTATGACACAGACTATTAGCTTAAAAAAACAAGTTGAAATGTATCTCGAACATTGTCAAAGGTTGGGACATACGGATGGTGGCACAAAAAGTTTGCTTAAAAATTTTGTTGAATTTTCTGATCAAAAAGGGCACGTGGGTCCATTAACAATTACATTAGCAATGGAGTGGGCAACGGCTTCAAAAACAAATAGGCGTTCAGCATGGGCAAGGCGATTAGGCTTACTGCATACCTTTGCCAAATATTGTAAGGCGATTGAGCCAAACACAGAAATCCCACCCAGAGGGATCTACGGCTCTACCCTGCATAGACCAACGCCACATATTTATACATCAGACGAAATACATCATTTAATGATGGCGACAAAATTGATGAAGTCAACGAATGGACTGAAACCAATAGTTTTTAACTATCTAATTGGGTTACTTGCTTCTACTGGCCTTAGAATTTCAGAAGCACTTAAACTAACAGACAATGATGTTGATTTAATAAATGGTGTATTAACAATCAAGGAATCAAAAGCACGTAAATCCAGATACATTCCATTACATCCAACAACAACGACTGCATTAAAAAAATACGTATCGCTGAGAAATAATCACCTCAATAACAGACCAAACAATTCTTTTTTTATTAATGATAAAGGAAATTCATTGTCAATCGGACCAACTGAAGTTGATTACCGATGGTTGCGAGAAAAAGTTGGATTAAAAAATAACCCACGTTTGTATGACTTTCGGCACACATTTGCATGTAATCGTTTATTAAAATGGTATGAAGAAGAAAAAAACATTGATGAAATGATTGTGTATTTATCTACGTATCTTGGTCATGGAAGCACAATAGACACTTATTGGTATTTAACTGCCACATCTGAATTATTTTCTATTGTTACAAAGCGATTTGAAAAATTTACTCATTGTAGAGAAGGAGGATCGTTATGAAAGAAAAAAACAAGTTTGCAGCATTATTGCAAAATTATTTCTGTCAATATTTAATTGATCAGAAGCGAGTTAGCGATAGAACGGTTCAATCGTATAGAGATACTTTTTGTCTGTTATTAAAGTTTGCTGAAAAAAATAATATCAATTCACCATCAAAATTATGTTTGTCAGATCTCAATGCCGACTTCATTGTTAAATTTCTCGCTTATCTCGAATCAGGAAGAAATAACGCAATAATAACCAGAAATATTCGGTTAGCAGCAATACGCTCATTTTTTAGATATGCTGAATTTCATGAGCCGGAATCGTTACCAGAAATACAACGCGTATTATCCATTCCAATGAAGCGTCATGACCACAAGTTAATTGGGTTTTTAACAAAAGAAGAAATAAATGCGATTCTAGATTCGGTCGATAAAGACACATGGAGTGGAAGAAGAGATCATGCGCTGCTCACAACTTTATATAATACAGGAGCAAGGGTATCTGAGATTATTTCAGTTAAACGATGTGATATTAGATTGAGTGAGCACTTCTTTATTTTACTACATGGTAAAGGCAGAAAAGAGCGCTCGGTTCCTCTCTGGAAAAGTACGAGTGCTCTTTTAAAAAAATGGTTAGAAGAAATCAACCCGGATCTTCAAACGCCTTTATTTCCTAATCAGTTTGGTGAAGTGATGACGAGGTCTGGTGTTGAAGATCGCATAAAAATCGCTGTTCACAACGCGATACCTATTTGCAGCTCATTATCCCATAAAAAAATTAGTCCTCACGTTATTCGACACACAACAGCAATGCATTTATTGCAATCTGGAGTTGATTTAACAGTTATTGCTTTATGGCT
Organism: Legionellales bacterium; assembly: GCA_021732495.1. Lineage (GTDB taxonomy): Bacteria > Pseudomonadota > Gammaproteobacteria > Legionellales > Legionellaceae > UBA2653. The sequence continues at coordinate 3,307 of JAKFUY010000014.1, forward strand.
TGGTCACGAAAATATTACTACTACTCATAAATATATGGAGGCTGACTTACAAATGAAGGAAAAAACGTTGAAAGCGCTAACTGATCCAAATCAAAAAGCAAAAAAAAGAGCGTTGCCTGATAGTTTAATAAAGTTTTTGGAGGGCTTGTAATTATGCTGAGTAACAACCGAATGAAACACCATGATAACAGGCCAAAATTTAATTTACTCTACATAAAAAGGTACTCCGCACAACGTATTTT
>JAKFUY010000112.1 GCA_021732495.1 Legionellales bacterium
CCCCTCCCCCACACACATAAACCTGATGATGCTCAGGTAAATGATTCTTCACCTGTCTGGCAATGGCGCTGGCTGTTAAATGAACCAAAGTCGCCTGCACATCTTGCGGATGGATATCTTTTCCATCGATAAATGAATCAAGCCATTGAAGACCGTAATACTCTTTGCCAATACTTTTAGGGTAAGACTTACTAAAAAAATCATCCTTAAGCATTGCGTGAAGCAAATCCTGGTGCACACACCCAGAGGCGGCCCATGCCCCATCTTTATCATATGACATTTCAAGATGCTTGGATACCCAGGCATCCATCATGCAGTTACCTGGCCCCACATCATAGCCAATCAATGGCGCATCTTTTCTTAACAAAGTAATATTACTAATACCACCAATATTGACCACAGCCAGATTTTCAAGATATCCAAATAGATGTCGATGGTATAATGGTGCCAATGGAGCACCTTGTCCCCCTTGTGCGACATTTTTGCTACGAAAATCATAGACCACAGGTATCCCTGTAGCTTGATAAATCTCAAAGGCATTGCCCAACTGCCAGGTATAGGGCGCATCACTTGCGATTTGATGGCAAACGGTTTGACCATGGCTGCCAATCACCTTGACCTGCTGTCTTAACGATGGTCCTATTTGCTCTAAAGCCTGGTTTGCAGCCGATGCAAAAGCCATGCCAATCTCAGTATGCAACTTTGCAAAACAGTGCATATCAAAGGCCTCACCTTTCATCACCTTCTGAATCTTAGTGGCTATCTCATGAGGATACCCTACTGTTTTTCCATAAATAAGCGCATCGGTATGAACATCGATAATGGCGACATCAATACCATCCATACTGGTTCCCGACATCAAGCCCAATGCCAAATCACGCATTTAATGAAGGTCCTAAAAACATACGTTTAAAATTGTCAGTGGTGGTCTGTGCAACCTCTACAGCACTGAGTCCTCGTAATGAAGCAATAGTCATCGCCACGTAGCGCACCAACTGTGGATGATTTGATTTTCCTCTAAAAGGAACTGGCGCTAAATACGGAGAGTCGGTTTCAATTAATAAACGATCCATGGGGGTTTTTTGTGCCACTTCATGCACTATCTTGGCATTTTTAAAAGTGACAATACCTGACATCGATATCATAAAGCCGAGATCAAGTGCCCGCTTGGCAGTAGCCCAATCTTCGGTAAAGCAGTGCATCACACCACCTACATCGTAAGCTTTCTCTTGTTTTAAAATATCCATCGTATCATCTGCAGATTGACGGGTATGGATGATTAAAGGTTTTTTTAATTGGCGGGCCGCTGCGATATGTTGCCTCAATAATGCTTGCTGGACATCTTTAGACTGAGATTGCTCCAGATGATAATAATCTAATCCAGTTTCACCTAAAGCAACACATTGCTTTGCTGCACCCTGCTCTAGCAACCATGAAGAAATATCTCGGACCAAGACACTGGTTGGATGCCAACCGACAGAATAACTGACATCAGGGTGAGATGAAGCGATCATTTTAAGTTCATGCACATCCTCTAATTCGACAGAGACTGTTAGAAAGTGTTGCACGCCCACCTTCCTTGCTGCATCTAAAGCATTCGCTAGGTTTTCATCAAAAACTGATAAATCCAAGCGATTAAGATGACAGTGTGAATCAACCAGCGGTAAAATTTCATCTTGGGTATTCATGCATGCTCCCCGTGTAATAATAAAAACAAACGAGATAAGACCAAACTTGCATTCAAACTCGATTGGGTTCGAACTTGCTTTCGAAAGCGGGTAAGGCCATCCCAAAACAGCCAACAACGTGTGATAGAGATAGTTTTTTCATTTTTGCCGATTAATTGATCTTGAATCAGGTCCTCGCACAGATATTGTAAAAACCATAAAACATCATCCAAAGCATATCCATCAAATCGTCGTACAAGACTTGTCATATCCATCTTATCATTGACATAGTCAACCAGTAATTGTCGCCATTGGGCAAAAGAACTGATAAGTTTTGCCTTATCCTCAGACATATCCTCTTGCATCGCTTGTTGATAATGAAGTGCCAAAGGCGTATCAAGCTTAATTTGCCAACATCGGCTTAATAGCGTTTTTGGCAAAAAAGTGGCATTTTCTGCCAATAGGATGAAATGAAAGTTTGGTGTTGGTTCTTCTAAGGTTTTAAGTAATGCATTGGCTGCAAATCCATTCATCGTATCTGCGTGTTCAATTACCACCAACTGAAAAGGCAGTAACTGGGGATGCTGATGACTTTTGTCATTGAGTTCTCGAATTTGTTCAATCTTGATGGCGTGCCCGGCCTGTTGGGGACCAATCACATGCAAATCAGGATGATTATCATACGTACGTAATTTGCAGGTACCACAGGCACCACAATCGCTATGTTGTTCACAAAACCATAGGCCTATCAGTTGTTGGGCATTTTTCAACGCGACCGATGCCGGGCCTTCAAACAGGACTGTAGAGGGCCATTTACCATCTTGAAATAATTTATCTAAAATGGGTATCATATCCATTAAGATAACTTCGCTGCTAAAAAGTTCTCTAATTCACTGCGGATATCTTGCTGTACTTCTGTAAATGATTGATTGGCATCAATACAGATCACATTGGGGTAATCAGCAGCAAAACGTTCATATGATAAGGCAATACGCTGATAAAACGCTAGTGGCTGAGACTCGTAATGGTCGAGATTGCCTCTATTGGTAACCCGCTGCAGCGCAACTTTAGGATCAAGGGCTAGAAAAAAAGTTAAATCAGGTTTGCGTTTAGGCATACAGCTGTTGGATATCTGCTCAATCAATTCAAAATCAAGCCCGCGCCCCCCTGCTTGATAGGCAAATGTCGACAACTCGTGTCTATCTAAGATCACATGTATCCCTTGATTCAAATTCGGCAAAATACATTCTTCCAACAATTGGACACGTGCTGCATAAAACAATAATACTTCAGCAATAGGGAGCATCTCGATATTGTCAGCTTTTAGAATATCGCGAATACGTTCTCCAAGGGCTGTACCGCCAGGTTCACGATAGGTTTTTGTCTTCAATTGAACTTGCTTAAAGACATCTCCAATCGCGGCTATTGCTGAGGTTTTACCGGCGCCATCGATACCCTCGATAACTATCCAAATCCCTTTATCATTCATGAGGCTTCCTTAAAAAATAATCTACCGCTTGTTTCTGATGGGGATAATCCACAGAAAAAACATGGTGACCGTCACCTTTAGCAACAAAATAAAGATAAGAGGTGGAGATAGGATGTGCAGCTGCAAGTAATGATGACATACTCACCATAGCAATGGGCGTGGGTGGCAAGCCACGATGTAAATAAGAATTGTAGGGACTGTCTTGTTTAAGATCAGAGCCTTTTAAAAGAATAGGCTGACACCCACCCATGCCGTAGATCACGGTCGGATCCATCTGCAAAGGCATATGCAATTTTAAGCGATTGACAATCACACCTGATATTAAACGTCGCTCCTGCTCATCTGAAGCTTCTTTTTCAATAATAGAAGCAGCTGTTA
>JAKFUY010000161.1 GCA_021732495.1 Legionellales bacterium
CCACACTCGCTGGCTTCGCGACCACATACCCACAAGCTCAATAACAGGGTTTTTTTATTATTTTTTAAAGGGCTAAAGGCTCCTAAATATTTTTAAGATCGTGGTCTAGACAGCGGGGGTCATTTCATGATGAGAGACCTTGTTAGTTTTTTGAAAAGAGACTCCCAGGGAGCTTTTGTGGGGACAACAGCCCCATGGGATACATCACCGGATGAATGGCTTAAGAGACCCCGTGGGCAAAGAGGAGAATGCAAGGAAAGCTATAAAGATAGAGTAGACCTGCCTAAATGGCTTGATAATATTCTCAAAAATCGCGGAGAGGTGAATCAAACATGGGTAGCAACCGAAAATAATTTACCCGATGGGTTTATCGTTGTCAAAAGACAGAAAGGCGGTTGAGTGTTTCCATGCACTAAGTCACAAAATGTTGTGTGAGAAGTGCTCCCCCTATGTCAGCATAGATGTTGCCTCTGATTGAAAAACTCATAGGGGGCAATTAGAGGTGATAAATGAGTAGATTATCAGCAGAAACAAAGCAGGCGATTATTGACAAAGTTTTGGCAAGAGATGGTCGAAAAGTTAGAGAAATAGCTGAATTGTACAATATTGGCTATTCTACATTGCAAAAATGATTCAGAAAAATCCGAAAAGGTGCAATCGGTGTTTTACAATTTTCAGAAAACCATCTGCTGATAAATATTTCCGTATAAATCCCACAACCATTAAATCCCGGCACGTTAGCAACAATAGTAGTTTAGAAGATATTTTTTAATCATGGGCCCAAAACCCTTTGTTTGCCAGGAGTTTTTAGATAAACGGGAACTGCTGTCATTTTTCCAATTTAATCATGAGAATAAAATTTCATGCGCTTAATAAAATGGCTCCATAGCCAATATATACTAACCAATACTGAAAGACTTAATCCAAGCCATATACCTAAGCCATGAGCCTTAAATTTGTATTCAAAAAATAGACCCAAGGGCAAGCCAATACACCAAAATGTGATGAAAGAACAAACCAAGGTAAATTTGGTATCGTGTAAAGCTCTAAGTGCTCCAAACAATGAAACTCGAATTGCTTCAAGGATCTGAAAAATCCCAGCCATCCATAAAAACTGTTTCGCATAATGAATCATTTGATAATATTTTGGATTATCGATATCAAAATCCATGGCAATCAATTGGTTAGGGAAAAAACAATCTAAAATTGAAAAAAAACTAATAAAGACAGCTGCGATTTGTATCCCTAAAATAGCCACTTTTTTTGCATCATCAACCTGTTTGGCACCTAAAAGATACCCAATTCGGACGGTGATAGCTTGAGCAATACTAAAAATTGCGCCTATTAATACACCAAGATACTGCAAGGCAATTTGATTTGCTGCAAGAAGTTCATGCCCATAGGTTCCGATGACGATCGTCATTGCAAAGAAAAAGCCAACTTCTACGCAATACATCAAACCCATTGGTAATCCTATACGCATTAACTCCATGAGATAAAATGGTGGTTTGGTATTAAAAACTCGAAAAAAATAAGGATGATAGTCATTGTCAAAATAAAGGGTTATTAAAAGTAATATAAGCGTAATCGAGCTACTCACACTAATCCCCCAACCAGCTCCTGCAACTCCTAGGTTAGGAAAAGGGTAAATACCAAATATTAAGAAATAACTTAAAACAATGGTCGTAAACACATTAATACCTGTAAATACCATGATGATTCGAATTTTGGCTAAACCTATCATGGGTTCTAATAAAGCAGCTAACAAAAATGCGGGACATAAACCCCATGCTAACGCTTTCAAATAGGGTGTGGCGATAACAATGAGATGTGGTTTTTGTCCTAAGAATAAGAATACTGGAGACATGTTCCAAAATAATACAAAACTTGGGATAAACAATAATAACGCTAAGATTAAACCATCACGTACCACATGAATAATCTTTTCAGTATTTTTCTGTCCATATGAAAATGCAACTAAAATATTTACAGAGCCGAGTATACCATATATGACCACCACAAATAATCCATATAACCAACTCACCAAAGCTCCAGCTGCAAGGGCTTCTGGTCCAAGATGAGCCAAAAAAACTGTTTCAGAAAAATAGACTAAGCCTCCAATCATGCCTGTTAAAACCAAAGGAATGATTAAACGTATTAAAGGCATATAATCTTTTTTCCATGACATAGTGCTTTACTCCGTAATGAGATTTTTTATAGTTTCTACTCTATCTTGTATTCCTCTGTATCCTAATGTCAACTCTAGAAAAAATATGATATAATTACTCCCTTTTGATGGAGCTTAAAGCATGTATATCAATCAGAAAATCTATAACATTCTTTGTGTTTTGTTTTCACTGCTTCTTGTGATTGGCAACTTAACCTACCAGAAATTTATTATTTTAAAAATCCCATTTGTACATACTTTCGAAATTTCAGTCGGTGCTATTTTATATCCCCTTTTGTTTTTAATTAGCGACCTTATTGCTGAGTTTTTTGGTAAAGCACATGCTAAATTTTGCTTAAAACTTGCCATCATGATGAATGTAGTCATTGCACTGATTATTGGATTGATGGATTACCTTCCTGCCACTGATTGGTCTAGAATAAATAATGAAACATTTCATCAGGTATTTGGGGTATTTGGAATCGCATTTATAGGCTCGATGTTAGCTTGCTATGTATCACAAACCATCGATATTGGCTTGTATTTAACGATAAAGAGATTGACCGGCGACAGATGGATTTGGATTCGCAATAATTTGAGTACAGCAATTTCATTACTGATTGATACCATCACTGTATTAAGTTTTCTTGCCTTTTTTAACATATGCCCTAAAGAGCATCTTCTAGATTTAATCGTCAATAGCTATTTATGGAAATTATTCTTTAGCATCAGCAGTACCCCAATATTTTATTTAATGATTGGCATCATCCGATATTTAAGGACTGACAAGACCTGGGAATATCAAATTTCATAAACTATCGCGGCATATTATTAAATGTATGACACATACATTTATATTTAACACATTCCACATAATCGCATCGTTGCAAATAAATAGAAGGGCAATCTGAAGCTAAACCAGTTGTACAGAGCGCTTCTGCTTGCAATTGGTATGATGATAAACATACCACAACAATAATCAAATACCGAAGTGTTTTCATTGAGCCTCCCCACTTATTCAAATCTTCCTAATAAGTATAGAATAATTATGCGTTAGTGCCAAAATATTACACACATATATGGCTTATAAATTAACGCTGAGCTGTCATTCCGCACCTAAATTCTGTATTTAATCTTTCGAGCCCCCATTGATCAAAATTTAACCTTCAACTTGCGCTCGATAATTTATACATAAAAGTGAAGAATGTTGATCTGTATGACCAATCAGAGCGCAACCCATTGATCAGGTTTGCTTTTTTTAGAAAAAAACTTGACACGGATCCGCGTTTTTGATCTATTACTCACTTTTGGTGAGAGAAAAGTGAACCTACCAGATTACACCTCTAAATCCATTGACCATCTTGG
>JAKFUY010000150.1 GCA_021732495.1 Legionellales bacterium
TGACATCAAAGCCGTGTCCAAATTGGCAGGGCATGCAAGCATTATGACCACGGCTATCTATGTTGAAGACAACCCTGAGCGTTTAAAGAAACTTTCGAGCATTGCTATTTTCTAAAATCAACAAAAAAGCGCAATTAAATAAATAATTAAACTTTATTTGTTCAATCTTTCGCATCCTTTTTTGATCAATAGAAATCATATTGGTGACAAAAAAGCATAATCACTGCAAAACCTCGATATTTTCAATTTTAATGAACTTTTCAAATAAATAGCACCTAAGGGTTAAAAATAATAAAAAATGCTTCAAATGGCGGCAGGAAGCACGAACCGTAAGATGCCGCCGTATGGTTAGGTATATTCCAGTTGTGGACAAAGGTCTTCCCGCAAATCCCACGAAGTTGCTCCCCCATCCTGCGGTCAGTTTCATTTAAAAGCTGCTGCAGCAAAAACACGCCTAAGTGAATACGCACTTTGAGTTTTCTTCCCAACCACCATTTCAATTTAGACGTTGATTTCTTTAAATCCGGCAGAATAAGTTTCTCCAAATCTACCCAATCCAGCGCATTCATTAATTTGATCAGAGGGTGTGTGGGTGACACTTCCACCATTATTTTTTGTGCTTTTAAAAATTGATTATCCATCCCGGATTTACAAATGCTCAACTTCCCTTTAACCTTCTATTACTTTTTGAATAGACGTCAGTATGTCGACGATACGAAGTGAAGTAAAGTCGCAGACATTGGGAAATTCATGACATGAAGCGTTGGGATTTTGCAACGATAATGACTGCGGGATGTAAGCTTTTTGCAAACATTCATCGGAAAAAGCACTTGGCTAACCCCAATCATGATGTTCATTTGATGGCTCGCAATATTAATGATTGGTTGAGTGAAGGCATCCAAGTCATTATCGATAGAACGTATACGCCTCGTTTTCTTAAGCGCTACCACTTCAAAGATGAAATGATTGACCAATTGCATTTGTCCAACCGCATTTTACAAAACTTATTGCTTAAACAATTAAAACCCACATTTGCTCACGTCATGAGCCCTAATTGTTATCACTTGCATGGCCCCAGCGGGGTTAAATTAGCAACCCAACGCATTAAGCAAGTGCTAGCGGAACAAAAGCCTAAGTACATTATTCGAGCCGATATAAAATCCTTTTACAAATCAATTCAGCATCATTTATTAATTCAGGACGTGAAACGTTATTACAGCGACCCCAATGTGCAGTCAATGTTAGAAAATATTATCAAGAATCCCATTGAAACACCGTGGGGTTATAAGATCCCCGATAATGGCATAGCCCTTCGCGGCCCCTTATCACAATTTTTTAGTGCCCTCTATCTTAAACCGCTGGATGATGCATTCGATACCATGGAGGTGACTTATCTGCGTTATCAAGACGATATCCTGATTTTATGTCAAACAAAGCGCCAATTAGAGCGTTGCAAACAGCGGCTCATGGACATTCTACAAGAAAGACGTCTGCGATTATCACGCAAGAAAACACGCATAGGTAGTATTGACAAAGGTTTCCATTTTTTAGGCATCAACTATCTGGAGCCGCAACTTCCGGATGGCACCAACGTCTCACAGAACTCGTTTGATTCGGCTAATCAAAAACAGTCTGAACAGTATTTAACCTCCATGAGGGGGGGGCAGTTCGACATCAGCTGGTCATTCGCAATCTCTGCATAAAACGATCGTTCCGCATGCGCGGACGTTACGAAATGCGCGCGAACAAGTTAAACAAATGGTTATTGATGGAGTCTCTCTCCGCCGAATCAGGAGTTACTTGAATCGTTGGTGCACGTGGTGGGTGAAATCGTCACAAAGCTGGCAATACGAAGAAATTATGAAGTGGTTTATTAAAGTCTGTAGAGATAGCGCGGCAATGAACATCGCCGCAACTCTACTCGAACAGGCTACAATCAAACGCGCATACTCTGCGACGTCGCCGGCGGGTTTAGATGTTCACGCGACTGCGTGAGATCGGCGGTTCTCACTTCATCTAGGTGGATAACGGCCGCCAAATCATAACGAGGCGCGCGCGTATCCCAGTGCAGAAACGGCACGTCGTCGGCCTCGGCGTATCGCGCGCCGGCCCGCGCCAACGCAAAAGAGAAACCAAGGCCCGAATTAGGAGCAGCTAGAGGGAACCAAGAATCGTCACGGCCGGTCGCACAGTTCCAAAAAGTTAACACCCTCGATAATGTTGCTTCATTGAACTCAGGCACAGGGCGAAACGAGCGGTCTGGTCGGCAATATTCTTGAGCAACATGGGCAGGCACATTGCGCTGGGCTTTACCTACATCCAACCAAGCGGCATCCATAGCAACCTCCTCGTTTCCGACCCACCACGCATCATAGCCAGAAAGATAGCGCTGATAGGCTTCTTTGAGGGGGGTAAAATCAAAATGGGCGCTGCGGTGTTCTTCATCGTTTTGTTGAAAGGTCAGTCCATGAGCTTCTATAGCATCAATACGGGTTAACATCTGTGCTTTGGTTTCATCATCCATGTATCGTTCAAGCATACGGCACATATGAGTGTCTTTGGCCCAGTAGGCATATTCATAAGCGCGGCAGTTGAATGTTTCTCCGGCATAGGTAGCAAATGTTCCTCGATGCAAAAGTGCTGCTTGTATTCTTTCTGGTTTCCCAAGAAATACCTGACTGAGCAGCTTTTCTGCTTTATATTGCTGTCCATAAGCAACACATTCTAGAAATTTAACATGTAAATTAGATTGATGGAAAAAAGAATGCATGCGCTTGTCAGCCCTTGCAAGTTCTCCTCTGTCTTTGGGTGTTAAAAACTCGCCAACCATACGAAGCAAGTCATCGGGCTGAGCACCCAAACGGTCAGGCATAAATCGCTGAAAAACTTGCGGTAAGTCACCAATAGCGAGCAATGCCGCTTGAAGTTGTTCTTTTTCAGGCTCAGTCAATGTTTCAAAGCGCAATAAACTTTGCTTTATAGGCTCTGATAAACTCTCATCTTGAGGGTTATCTTTAAGCCATTGCATAACCTCAGAATACATCGTTTTATCAAATGTTACGGGCATAATAAACTCTCCAATAGGTCGATTATTGAAATTATAGCACATATCGTCCCTACTAAAGACTTTTTTAGCGCAAATAGTCTTAATATGTCGCTTTATTGAAAAGCCAACTAACCTTCCATTATTTTTCAAATAAGATTGTCATTTTTGAGAGTTTCGCGACAGCGACTATTGACCCTGTGGGCTAGTCATCGCCCTACTTTGCTCCATCTCTAGACGACTTTTATCTAAAAACACAAAAAACCCAGACATTTTTTCTGAAAATTTTATCTTCTGTCCCATCAAATCCGGCCCAATCTTACGGTCGGTGTCACAGCTACACACTTTTATAATACCTAGACCGGAAACTTACCAATAATTCCTTCATATTCTGTTTGAGCATCTAAAATTGACAATTTAGAGTAAATTTCAAGCGATTTTCGAGTCTCGTGACCTGAATAAGGCT
>JAKFUY010000186.1 GCA_021732495.1 Legionellales bacterium
TATACCTTCATTGTGTAGTCTTTTTGCTGCAAAAATTGCAACGCTACCTCCTAGAGATAAACCATGAAGAGTAATATCTCCTGGCGCAATATCATCACTCATAAGACGCTTTACTTGTTGATATGCCCCCTCAACTAGATCTTCAGGATGAAAGACAGAACCTTTACTACAACCGACACCGGGATAATTCCAAAAAATATACTTGGTTTTATCCTCGCCAGTAATTGGGCTTACGCCACCTTTGATAATAAGTGGATCCATTGAATCCATTGCATTGGCAGCACAAAATATTACATATTTTTTGACATCCTTGACTGGAATGCTTTTTTGTGTGACTTCTAGAACCTCCAAACCATTTGTCTTATCCAGTTTTAGAAGCTTATATCTATAAGTCTTATTCAATTCATCGATATGACGGTAATCGATACCACTTTCATGTGGTGTTCTCTCACAAACGCAGTAATCTAGTTTTCCTTGCTCATCAATACTAAAAGGTTTGTCTTTGGGCCACAAATGTTGTGCTGGCAACATTACCTGCATAATTAAATAAGACAGATAGCTTGGTTTCATGACATATTCTCAAATACGGATGATGACTTATTGTAACAGATCAACCTTAACAATTTATTATGTAGAGCTTGTTTGGACAAGGCTAAGCAATGTCTAGAATGGAATCTTAGAGTAAACTTTGAATTTTTACGACCATGGTTTTTAATTTATTGATTTCTTCAGGATTAAATTCTTTATAGGAGGGGGTTCCTGGATTAAAAGCTAGGGTCACATCGTCTCCAAGGCCTTTAAGTAGATCGATACCGGTCAATGAATACAGCTCTATTTTGTCAAACTCATCACCGGCCCATTGGCTTAGATATTGTTGATCACTAAATACAGGCAGGAATACATGCTCGTTTTGTTCTAAGAACAGCACTTTAGGTTCCTCTGTAGAGCCTTTTTCAATAGGTAAGTACACATCGCTTTTTAGAAAGGTGAAATAGGCATGATTGGCTAATTTCGAGTCACCATTTGCGGCAATGGTTTGGAGAATGGCTTGTTCTAAATGTTCAGACATAATAGATGGTTGTGAATAAAAATATGATTTATTATACTCCATCTAGAGCTTCAAAAAAAGCAATAAAAAATATTGAATTAATTCAGTATACGTACGATTCTTTTTGTAGCTTGATTTCACGTTTTAAACATAATACACTGCCTGACTAGTTTCGTTTTATAATCAACTCGACCTAAACGAAACCGTTTTAAAAGATTTTTTGATATAGCATAGGTTTCATTTTTTATTTTTAACTTTGCGTTTTGAAGGTGTATATATTGCTATGAAATACCAAAATATAAAGACGCAGGCTCCATCATCTAGTATGGCTTTAGCATGGTTGGTTTGGGGTTTGGCTGCATCGTATTACTTTTCAGATTATATGGCCCGTGTTGCACCTGGTGTCATGCATAAACATCTACAAACCGCTTTTAGTTTAAATGAGATAGGGTTTGGCTTATTAACCTATGCTTTTTATATTCCTTATATTCTCATGCAAATTCCGGTTGGTTTATTGGTGGATAGAATAAGTATTCGTCGACTTCTAACGTCAATGTCTTTACTCACTGCCATTGGTTGTATCATTTTTGGGATTTCTCATACTTTAGGGATGGCTTCATTTGGACGAATGATTATTGGCTTTAGTGCTGCCTTCGCTTTTATTGCTTCATTGCGTTTAGCGACTACATGGTTTCCACCCCAGAAATTAGGTTTATTGGCGGGCTTAACTCAAGCGCTTGGTATGTTGGGTGCTGCAGCAGGCGAGGCACCCATTTCATTTTTAGTTAATATGGTCGGTTGGCGTCAAAGCATGTACTGGATTGCGGGATTATTTATAATATTAGCAGGTTTGTTATATCGTTATATACAAGATCATCCATCAATGGCTGAGACCAAACAGCATCAAAGCCATCCCCATAGCATTTCCAAATCGCTTCTAATTGTTTTAAAACATCGGCAAACTTGGGTAAATGCTTTATATGCCGGTTGTTTATTCGGCCCTACGGCCGTAATTGGCGAGTCTTATGGTCCCGCTTTTTTACAATATGGCTGGGGATTAACTGCTCACCAAGCGGCAAGTGCTATTGGTTTTATTTTTATTGGTTGGGGATTTGGTGGACCTTTATTAGGCGCGATATCTGATAAATTAGGCCATCGGAAACCACTGATGATATTTTCCGCATTGTGCACTTTTGTGTTAACAGTTGTGATGGTGTGTTTCCCTTTTCATGATGCAAACATGGTGTATTTGTTATTTTTTATATTTGGCTTAACCAACAGTGGTGTGGGCTTAGCTTATGCTGTTTCTACTGAGTTGCTCGATCATCGCGTAGTGGGAACATCGATTGCATTTACCAATATGGCTTCCATTTTTGTAGGCGCTTCTTTACAACCCTTGGTAGGTAGATGGATAGATGCAGTGGCAGGTTCACGCTCCTTTGATGTCGCTCAGTTAAACATGACTGACTTCCAAAAACCGCTGTCCTTATTAATTCTCTGTTCTGGTTTTGCAGTACTGCTCTCTTTTGTTGTAAAAGAAACCAACTGCAAAAAAATAACGCATTAAATTTAATTGTTTCGCCAAATGAAGGGATTTCATTGAACTTGTGTTTAATAATAATTAAGATGTATTAGATTTAACCTTACAATAACAAGAAGAATAGGTGATGGAATGAAGAAAATAATTGGTATCGTGGGTGGGGTGGTTGCTGTCGGATTATTAAGCTATCCTGGTTTTGGTGTATTAGCAGAAAAGGGATTGCGCCATCAGTTAGATGCAATGCCAAAGCAATATGGCATGAGTCTTGAATTGACCAGTTTTAGCCATCATTGGTTTACATCAGATGCTAAATTACACTGGATGTGGCAGATGCCGGCTCATTTAACGCAAAATGATCAGGGGCAGACCGTTACCGTATCTCCGCAGCATTTTGAAAAAGTATTTAATATTAAAATTTTTCACGGTCCAATCGTTTTTCACCTAGGGAAACCATTTTTTGGTATTGGCTATGCAGACTCAACTTTGGATTGGCCAATATTTACCAACATGCCAAATAAAGATCAGTTTTCTAAGGGCTCCGTATTTCCAAAAATCAATCTCCAGATGGGATTGAATTTTTTGTTTCAAACGTCTTGGAACACAGAAGTTCCACCATTTAACTTAACTTCTTTAGATCAGAAAACACAATTAAAATGGCAGGGATTATCATTAACCAATAAGATAGGTGATAAAGCTAAGTTCTTTGATGGCGTGATTAATTTTGTAGGTTTGAATCTGATTAAGGATAAATCCCAATATACTTTAACAGACGTCCAATCTGAGTATAAGTTCAAGCAAGATCCTTCAAACTTATACACGGGTCGTAGCAATTTGAATGTTGCTGCTGTCGATATACTTGATTTTAATCAAAATAAAATAAAATTAGCTGACTTTGCTTTACATAC
>JAKFUY010000203.1 GCA_021732495.1 Legionellales bacterium
TTTCTCTTAAAAAAGCAGGCATGTTCTGCTTTTTTAAGAGAAAAAAATATTCACCGAGGGGACCGTGTTGCCGGATTTTGCCACAATGATATTTCAAGTATTATCGCAATGCTTGCCTGCGCAAGTATTGGTGCAATTTGGGCAAATTGTTCGCCCGATTTTGGCAGCGTGGCGCTTTTTGAGCGTTTTGAGCAGATTTCACCTAAATTGCTATTTGCAGTAAATTGTCATCAATACAATGGCAAAACGCATCACCATGAGGAAAAGATTGCAGGTTTAGTTAAAGCCATACCAAGTATCAAAACCGTGGTTTGGATGGATAACTTAGGCCAATCAGCTGCGGACAATGTCTTTTGGGATGATTTTATTCATGCAGTTAAGCCACTGATTTTTGCCAGTCTCCCTTCTGAGCATCCGTTGTTTATCTTATTTTCTTCGGGGACCACCGGTCGGCCGAAAGGGATTATGCATCGGGCCGGAGGGGTATTGCTTGAGCATGTAAAAGATTTGGGTTTGCATACCAATTTAGGGCCATCTGATCGCCTATTATTTTATTCAACCACAGGCTGGATGATGTGGAATTGGATGTTAAGTGCTCTCGCTCTTGGCACCACTTTGGTATTATACGAAGGGTCTGCAACTTACCCGAGTCCTTCTCGATTATTGGATGTGTTGGAGGAAACCCAAACGACGGTATTTGGTGCAGGGGCTGCTTATTTTGCGAGTCTTGAGCAGCACCAGGTATCTATTCCTGGGGATAAATTGCCATTATTACATACGGTATTAAGTACCGGTTCAACGCTTTTACCCGGGCAGTATGATTTTATTATCAAGCTTTTGGGACGTCCTGTGCAGATAAGCTCGATTTCTGGAGGCGCTGATATTGTCTCATGTTTTGCCTTGGGAAATCCCATGCTTGCCGTTTATCCTGGTGAGTTGCAATGTTTAGGGCTGGGATTGGATGTACAAATCTTCAATGAACAGGGTATTGCTGTCAATGGTGAGAAAGGAGAGTTGGTTTGTTGCAAGCCTTTCCCCACCATGCCAGTGGGCTTTTGGGGAGATACATCTGATCATCAACGGTTTAAAAATGCCTATTTTCAGAAATTTCCAAACGTCTGGGCCCATGGTGATTATGCAGAAAAAACAGCCCATGGCGGTTTGATTATTTATGGACGTTCGGATGCCACATTAAACCCCCATGGCGTCCGCTTTGGCACTGCTGAATTGTATCGTGTTTTGCAAGATATTCCTGAGGTAGAAGAGGCGATTGCCACCTCACAAGAGTGGTCTAATGATACGCGTGTTATCTTATTTGTGAAGTTGCGTTCTGGTGAGGAGCTGTCATCAACGCTACAAGACTATATTCGCAAATGCATCCAAACACAGCTGTCCCCAAGACATGTTCCCGCAAAGATTTTACAGGTACAGGGGATACCTAAGACTTTAAATGGCAAAATGATGGAAACGGCAGTAGGTAAGCTGATACGTGGTGAGTTATTAGACAATATCTCTGTCATTATCAATCCTGAATGTCTAGACGACTATAGTAATCGACAGGAATTGATGATCGATTAATTGCAATCGGTTTGATATATTTTTCGTGCCCCGATGAGCAATTCCCTCAGGGATAAGAAATTATCACTGAGGTCTTTGTAAAGCTTATTTTGCGACTCATCAGGAAAAGAGCTCACACTCGCATAGGCAATTTGCCCCAACTGAATAAAATACATGGGGTCTAGTTTCCTTTTGATGACATGTTCTGGGAAAAACCCGGAGAACAGTAAGCTTTTGTCCCCAACATCTAAAAGCATTTGTTTTTTCTTCTGGCCTTTTTGCTGCAGTGCATCCATTAACTCTACACCAATCAATGAGTCTAACCATGCTGTTGAGCGACTTGAGCGCATCAAAAGAAACACCAGATAACTTTCAGAGTCAATATTCAAGTTAATATTGGTCATTGACTCGGCTTCTAATATTAATGAATACCATTGACTGGTATCGGTTGGATTTAAAATTAAGGATTTCATCTTTCATCCTAAACTTTGCATGGCTTCTACTATAAGTGTAGCAAATAAATAAGCCTATGGTGATGGTTTCGCCAATACAATGCCCCAAAGCCCGATGATCAAACTTGCAGGGGAGGCAAAAAGCATATTATCGGTTAAGAAATTAAATGATAGTGCAAGTAGAAAGCCAATAAAAACCAGTCCCAACCAAGACGCAGGCCTTATATAGCATCCTAATGTAACAAAAAATGCGCCCCATAACAGCAGTCCAATGACACCCAAGTCGCTTGCAAAAAACCAATATTGGCTATGGGTATTTGGGGAAAAAGGCCAGCCTGGAACAGGACTCAAGTGTGTAAACCAATAATCATATGATCCAAGCCCCCCGCCAATCAGCCAATGCTTTTGAAACAAGGTATAGGCAAAATGATGAAATTGCAGTCTAAATCCTAGGGACGTATCCAATTGCCCAGTCTGAAACATTTGCCAATCGTTTAAAAGGCCTTGATAACCGTGATGAATCGCAGGGCTTAAAATACACATCAAAATACCGCCCACGATAAGTAAGCTCATGATAATCCAGCGAACTTGGCCTTGAGTTTTCGTCCACAAGGCATATGACATCAAGATGGCGTATACGCCATAGGCTGCCCTGCCCGGATTGATACACATCACTTGAAAGCTAAACAGTCCCCAGGCAAGCAAATACCAGTAACGTCGGTATTGAAAAAACATTTCAAATGCAAGAAAGGCTGCAAATGCAGTATAAAAACCAGTGATGATATGATTGTAAAAAATTGAGCCCGGATCGTGGTCGCCATGCCATTGGATGCCAACATATTGTTTAAGGATAGCAATAATAAAGGGGATGAACATACAGATTAAAAAACCATTTAAACTTTGTTTTTTTTGCCATTCCTCTCTAAATCCAAGCACCATAATAGGCATCAGCAACATTAGGCCTATTTTTTTAAAATAAAACTTGGTTTGATGATCAAAAACAGGAGACCAGAACATTGAAATACAGCTCCAGACAATGGCGGCAATTAAGGTATAAAACCAAGGCGTATGAAGATAGGGTTTGATGCGTGTTAACAGTGATTCTTGCATCAAGATACTCATGAGTGCGCCGACAAAAAAAATGCTTCGGCAACTGTTACCTAAAGGAATCGCGCAAAACCATAATACCGGCATTACAGACAGCCATTGGCGCAATTGGGGAATCGATTTGAACATTGAATCTTCAATCCTTTATGGTTTTTAAGCGATTTTACTCTAAAAAGAGTGTTTCTGTCAGATTTTTATTATATCGCCCTGAAATTGTTTAAGTACTTGGTATTCATTGTATTTTTTTACCTGGGTATGCAGTTGACTCCACTACCCACTACATATAGTGTTTAGCGATTTTGCCGGAACCGGATCAATTGCAAGCGCTTGCTCTATTAATCGAAGGAAAAGCTTCCCTCGTGAACTGGATGTTC
>JAKFUY010000050.1 GCA_021732495.1 Legionellales bacterium
GTCAGTATTTATTTCGCCTAAAAATCCAATTTCAGTATAAACGTAAGGTCATTTTCCCGGTGTTTCCCATCGCGGACTTTGTTCTTCTCTAGTGCAATCGTTTTTCTATTTTATTCTGATGCTTTAGGTCAGAAACCCACTACCAGTTGTCTGGAAAACCCATTGCGGCCTATCTTGTTGAAAAAAACTTCGACGTCTATGGTGTGGATATTTCACCAAAACTCATCGAGTATGCAAAACAAATTATTCCTGAAACTCAATTATTCGTCAGTGACATATGTGACTTCTCAACCGATATTAAATTTGATGCAATTGTCTGCTGGTTCGCTTTATTTCACATCCATGCAGACCACCACCTCGATGTATTGAAAAAATTTCATTCGTTTTTGAAACCTAATGGAATCCTGTTAATCACGTTCGCGGATACCAGTTGTGAACCTGACGGGACTGGCGTCAAAGTGATTGATGCACATACGATTGAATCAGAAATGTTTGGTGAGCGTTTTTACCATAGCGGCAACCCTGCTGAAATGAATAAGCAATTGGTGGAATTGGCTGGGTTTAAAATCATTACGGATAAAATTGACCAACCTGGTAATCAGGTTATCTTGGCCATTAAAAAAGAGCAATGAATATGAAAAAACATCTTATAACCTTACTCATGTGTACATTACTGATTGGAATAACTACGGCATATGCACAATCAACTGCACGCATTCCACAGTTTTCAAATGACAAAACTAACGTTTGGAAAACGATTATTTATCCAACATCAACCCAGGTTTTAACCATGCATCGTCATGATTATGATCGACTTATTGTTGCTTTGACCAACGGGTTACTAAAAATCACCAATGATAAAGGGAAAACGCATTACCTGAAACTTGAGAAAAATAAAGCGTACTACTTAACAAAAGACCCACGGCATGAATTACATAAGGATGAAAATATGACCAAGCATCCTATAACGGTGATGGTGATTGAACTTAAGAGCAACCATCTTTAACATAAATCCAAAACGTGATCATGTGAAATATAGGATCAAACAACAGCCTCACTGGCATTATTTTTGAAGATAAAATTAACTGCATTAGATTTTTTAAACTTGTCACGAAATTTTAGACATGGCACCTCTATACACGCATACAGTAACCAGCCGCCAAGCAAGCTAAATAATATTGCCATAATTAACGCAACCACACTTGATTTTTCAATAGAAAAATAAGGTAGCACCAACTGAGTCATATGAATAATTTGCTTATGTGTTAGATAAATTGCATATGACCAAACAGACAAGGTCATTGCGCCTGGGATTTTAGTTCGGTGTAACAACGTATTAGCGCTTAGAGCCGCCAATGTTAACGCGGCGAAGCTGGCAGAGCGCAACAAGTAATCAAATGACGTTTGCATAAGCCCAATGTGTTGAGAAAGATGGTAAATCGAAAAATAACAACCAATCAATCCAAGCACTATAAACCAGTTCCCTTTTTTGGTTACGTGCGCCCATATTTCCTGATGAAAATTCCGCAACATTGCAATTGAAACACCCAGCACCAATCCATCCAATCTACAAAACGAAGAGTAATATATTTTCGTCATGTATATATGCATTTTATTTTCTTCTGCATGTTGAATATACGTCAGCCAAAGCGAACCTCTTAGGATAACACCTGCAACTAATATGAAACCTACAAGTAACCATCCAGTTCGAACATTCGCTTTATATGCAATGAACAAGATAATGATAGGCAAGAAGAAATAAAATTGCTCTTCAATACACAGTGACCATGCATGGGAAAATGCACTAAAACTGAGGCCAAAATTTTGTGTGAATGTTAAGAACTTCCATAGCGGTGTTGTTAAGGGTTGTTCACTAAAAAATGGCACCGTAAAATATAACCCAAGAATAAAAAGATAATTTGGCAGCGTTCTGATAAAACGTCTAAAATAAAATGTCTTTAGTGAAAAGAGCTCTTGATTAATCAACGATGAAAAAATTTGATTTGCAATCAAGTAACCACTCAACACAAAAAACAAATCGACACCCACCCATCCGACATGAGCCCCCATAGCTTTAAGCACTAGACTGTCACTAGAGCCAAGACAGTGAAACATAAAAACCAAAATTATTGCAGCTGCTCTTAATGTATCTAAGCCATGGCATCTGTTGATTTTCATTTTGCAGGACAACTTGCCGTCATCTGCTCTATTGATACACACAAATCTTGTTCTGCTTGTTGAAAATCAATTTTTTTAGAATAACGCTCGCAATTCAATTTGATTTCGTTAGAGTCCAATAATTTTTTCAATCCAGCTACCGCACGAGATTTATTCCATTTTTTTCTTGGAATGCTTAAGGAAACACCTAACTTTTCTAATCGAAATGCATTATCTGGTTGATCATTAACAAAAGGAACAATCAATTGCGGCAAACCTGCGGCAAGCGATTGAGCAATCGTACCAATCCCACCAGAATGAACAATTGCGGCACACTGAGGTAATAATTTTTTAAATGGAACATAGGTCGCATGCATTTCTCTATCCGATTGCAACATTGGCAAATGCTCTTTATGCACGCTAAGAACCAAGCAACGAAGCCCAAGCTGTCTTGCTGCTTCAATACCATGTTTAAAAAAGTCGTCACCTTTTGTCACAGACGTTCCATAGGTAAAAATAACTGGCCTCTCCTTGGTAGCTCCGCTTGCGTGTTCTTCATATGTACGGTCTAAAGCAATATCAACGAGCTGCCTCGCGGTTGTTTGATCTCTAGTGCTTACTCTCTTATAACCTATGTGCATTAATTGTACTCCCATGCTTACAAGGAATGGAATATACAACAGTTTCATGACATATGTAAATAGAAGTTATAATTGACTTCATGAACAGTATTGTTTGATGTGTTCATGATGAGTGTCCACACAAGAGTACTTCTATGACATTAAATAATTAAATAAATACTGACTGTTCAACCTAGGTTTAATACTATGCCGATTTACTAGATATGATGTGCTTGCAGCCATCCAATGCCATGCCACCATCGCTTGCTTGGGGTAGGGGAGGGGACTGTCATAGCATTCGAAGGGGGTATGCCCCGCAGCGAAGTACCCCGTCATCAGTGGCTGAGGCTCCTCTCCAATTACCACCAGAGCATTTTTCAAATGTCTGTATAAATTTAACCCATACCATGTAGAGCACATCCTCGAAATGGTTTACCCTATACCCCATATAATTTTCTGGGAAATCTGGAAATTCTACTACAATTAATGTATTGGAAGGGATGGCGTAAAGAACCCTCGAACAGCTTAAGCAATTAAACTCGTAGCAAAGTTTATTTTTGTCTACCTATAGTGATTTATTCGCTAATATTCTATAATTACCATAGCGGAGGACAATTAAATGGTAAGTATTCGGCCAGCCCCGTTATTGACAATCACCAATAATTTCGTGACCTTTCACTAAAATCTAAAATAATAAAAATAAGTC
>JAKFUY010000228.1 GCA_021732495.1 Legionellales bacterium
ATGGTATTGAAGATTTAAATGAACAAGATGCCTGGAACGTCATTCAATTGAAAAGAATTGAAAAAACAGGCTCTGATTTTCTTCCCCATTTCTTACAAAAAATCGTTGCGATTTCTCTTGTTTTTCAAGATAGTCAACAAATGAAAATCTGGTCAATTGGTCATGATGGCGAAACCGAATCAGAAATCATCCAGCGTTTTTTCCTAGGGCTAGAAAAACATCAACCGACACTTGTTTCTTGGAATGGTGGTGGTTTCGATTTACCAGTACTTCATTATCGCTCTTTACTTCACCACATCCAAGCGCCGATGTATTGGGAAAATGGGGAAAAATTATCTGAGTTTAAATGGAACAATTACACTAGCCGTTATCATCAGCGACATACCGATCTGATGGATGTATTATCAGCCTTCCAAAACCGTGCTTTTGCGCCATTGGATGAGTTGTCACAAATCATGGGGCTTCCAGGAAAAATAGGCATGCATGGTAGTGAAGTATACGGGGCTTATAAAGAAGGCAAGATCCAAGAGATATGTGACTATTGTGAAAGTGATGTCCTAAATACTCACTTGCTGTACTTGCGGTTTATGTGGTGCAAAGGAAACTTATCCAAACTACAATACCTTAAAATTGCAGAACAATTAGAACATTATATTGAATCTAATGCCTATAAAACGCATTGGTCGAGTTTTCTACCCTATTTAAAAGACATCATGTCACATGAAAGGCTGACCCTATCATCATGATTGCTCATAAATCTTTTTCGATAAAAATTATTATTCCGATAGAATTTTATGTTATCCTTAAAACAATTTTTTTAAGGAGTTACTGAATAGATGCATGATGGCGCCTTTTTTTATACTATTTTCCTGATCTTTACAGGGGCTGCCTTCCTTTCAACGATTGTGCTTTTTACACGCCAATCCCTTCTGGTTGCTTATATTTTATTGGGCGCTATGTTAGGTCCATGGGGTCTACATATGGTGCCTCAATTATCTGCGATTCAACAAGTTGGTGATGTCGGCATTGTCTTTCTTCTGTTTCTTTTAGGTTTGCATTTACAACCACAAAATCTTATTCATATGTTAAAAGAAGTGACCTGGATTGCACTTTTTAGCTCAATTTTTTTCGCAGCAACATGCTATGGAATTTCGAGAGCTTTTGGTCTTGCAAATACTGACTCAATGATCATTGGTGCAGCTATGATGTTTTCTAGCACCATTATTGGCTTAAAGTTATTACCTACGACTATTCTCCATCATCAACATACCGGTGAGGTGATGATAAGCGTTCTCTTAATGCAGGATTTAATCGCTATTATTGTGTTAATTCTCCTCAATGGAGCCCAGCAAGGCTTTTCATGGCACCAAGTATTATCGGTAAGTGTCACCTTTCCTTTTCTTATCGCATTCTCCTTTTTCTGTGAGAAATACATCCTGGTAAAACTTCTTGCTCGATTTGACAGAACCAAAGAATATGTTTTTTTACTCTCTATTGGCTGGTGTCTGGGAATGTCAATTCTTGCAAAAAAACTGAATCTATCAGAGGATATTGGTGCATTTGTAGCAGGTGTTGCATTAGCAGCCAGCCCTATTTCTCTCTATATTGCTGAAAGCTTAAAACCACTTCGGGATTTTTTCCTAGTCATGTTTTTCTTTTCGGTAGGTGCAACATTTAACTTTGATTTAGCAGCTCATATCATTTTCCCTGCCATTATACTTTCTGGATTTATTATGATAATAAAACCACTTTGTTTTCAGTGGATGTTTAATAAAGCGGGTGAGAAAAAATCAGTATCTAAAGAAGTAGGTCTTCGCTTAGGGCAATCAAGCGAGTTTTCATTACTGGTAGGAACGATTGCTTTAGAAAGTGGTCTCATCTCAAAACTAAGTAATAATTTAATTCAAGCAACAACTATTTTGACCTTTATTGCTTCTTCATACATTGTCGTTATTAAGTATCCAACGCCGATGTCTCTAACTGAAAAAATGCGCAAAGACTAACAAGGAGTATAATCATGAGATTTCTTATCATCATCATTTGTCTATTGAGTGAGCGACATATTCCGCATCAGCTACAAAAATGGCGTCGACTATGGCTTGGAAAATATATTGATGTCACCAAACGTATCAGCCCTCCCTCTTTATTGAATGCATCACCAATCAGTTTATATATAGTCGTTTTAATAAGCTTATTTTCCATCTGCTTGGTATTTACACTTTTAAAAACCATTGGCCTATTTTTTGTACTCAATTTTTTCTTCGAATTCATGGTGTTCTATCTATGTCTTGGTGAACATAACCTGTTTTATATGAACGCTAATCAACCTCAACATTTCAGCACCAAGGATTATATTTGTGCCATCAATCAAGAAGTCATTGCGATTATATTGTGGTTTTTCTTATTTGGCCCAATGGGAGCCCTTCTATACCGGGTTACACTTGAATACTCAAAGATGCAGGCATTTGATGAAACCATTGCAAAATTCTCGCATTGCTTAGAATGGCTTCCGACCCGAATATCCGCTTTTCTATTTTTAATGGTAGGACACTTTCAGCCTGGTTTCTCAACATTCGCGCACTCTTTTTCTCAAAAGCCAGAGCAAAATCATCAGCTTTTAATGCAAATTGCCGAACAATCTCTTGATCTAAAATCGGGTGTAGAAGTAGAAGCATCAAAACTAGAAGGTCTATTTACCCATGCCTGTTTGCTACTATTGTTTTTAATGGCTATTTTCATGATTGGCAAAATGCTCTAAGGAATCCATATGATTAAATATTTTTATTGGATACTTGTCAGTGTGTTGATAGTGCTAACGGGTTGTAGGACACCCATTGTTGGCCCTAACCCCGAAGAAAAAAAATGTATCAATAGCTGCTTATACCAATTTCAATATTGTGAGAAAATTTGCATTCAAAATTGCAATAATTGCTGTATCGAGTCTAAGCTTAGAGCAAAGGCATCGTATAACCGTTATTTGAGGCAATGTAGAATTGATGGCTCACCGCCAATACTGAGGTTGCAATCTTTTATTGATCCACTAAAATGCAATAAAACAAGTTGTAATTGTCATGCTGATTTAATTTTATGCAAACAAAGCTGTCTAGGAAAAGTTTACAAGAGCTTAAAACCCTATAAATTTTGTTAATTTTATAGTAAAAAGAGGTTTAATATGACCACAGAATTCTTAAACGATGATATTGATCCAACAGAAACCCAAGAATGGTTGGATGCACTGGAAAGTGTATTGAAAATTGAGGGCCCAGAAAGAGCTAATTATCTATTACAACAACTAATTTATAGAGCCCAATCTGAAGGTGTGTCTGTCAATAATATTACTAAAACACCTTACAAAAACTCTATTCCATTGGAGCAAGAAAAACTAATCCCAGATGATGAAGGTATTGCAAAACGCATTAGTGCACTAATTCGTTGGAATGCTGTGGCAATGGTTTTACGCGCTGG
>JAKFUY010000006.1 GCA_021732495.1 Legionellales bacterium
CATTTTTTCGAGATAATCTTTTCAGTTTATAAACTGGAGAGTGATGATGGGATTATCAGCAGAAAAACGTGCTTATTATGAAGAACATGTTCAGGCCTGGCGCAATAGTGGTTTGAGCCAAATAAAAATTGTGAGCATGCCAACATTTTATATGCAACATTCAAGTCTTGGCCTAGCAAGTTGAAAACTGGATAAACACCAAGGGAAATACGCTTTTCTTTATCATTAAACCGATATTTAAATCGCCACCAGGTTTTACCTTTGGGAGTGACTTCAAGATACAAGCCTTTTTCATCATATAGGCGTTGAATTTTATCGGAGGGTTTAATATTACGAAGTTTTGGGGTACTTAACGGCATTTTGGGGCAACTCATTTACAACTTTAAAACTTGCCACCAATGTTGCCCCTATATTTGCTGGATGTCAATGACTTCATTAGACCTCGTTGGTCTAGTAAATATTAGGAAAGTCATTGATTTTACTGGGTTTGTGGAACATCTTGAACGTACTTGGATGGTAAATTGGTGGAGGCGGCGGCTATTTAATTGGTTAATTAATATGTTGTATTTAAATGGTTATTTATCTGCGCATTAAAAACATACCCCCAAATGTACCCCCAGTTGTTGTTAGTGTAAGTGGGAAATTATTCTTTTGCTCAAATCCGCAATCATATTCAGAGCTTCATCATAATCAGTAGCTAAGTCAGGATTGAAAACCATATTTTCAATAAAATCCTGGTAGCGTTCCCGCCATAAAGGTTTAGTACGGAGGATATCAAGCGATCGGTTAATTTCTTCTGCTGGGTTCGCCGCATATTCAGGATTTTGATTTTTAAATTGTTGTGCATCAGTCAGAACGATGTCTTTTGCCAACACTAAAAAATCGTCAGGAACAGGTTCAGCTAGCTCGATAGCATTAAGATCATAGACGTGGCGAATCAGGGAACGATCATCGTAGTGATTTCCTCGCTCAATGGATATGATGCGCCGCGTTAAACCTACCCATTTTTCAATGGCTGTTTCATGAACAGCAACGCAATGGGTCTGGCTTTTAGGGAATAGGCTCAAATCAGGGAAAGTTTCTTCCATTAAAGTCATTACCGAGCGTGTCACCACATCACAACGAATATTTGATAAGGTAAATTCAAAAAGTATGTGAGGCCTTAGATTATCGTTTAATGTAAAAACAGAAGGGAAAGTAAATTGAACCCTTGAATATTTACCCTCATTACGTACAACAGGGTCACTGGCTATTAAATTCGGAATTGAAAATTTGGATTGAAGCTCTAGTCGAAAAGTTTTCAGCTCTTTTAGCATGTACGATTTGCTAAAATCATCCGTAGTTGATTTGCGCTGAATTTTAAAATCCACATCCTCAGACATACGCTGAACAATTCTGTGCGCTTTAGCCAGGCAAGTCCCACCACAAAAGACTAATCGGAAATATTCATTTTCGACACTGGAAAGGGTCTGTATCAACTGGGTGACGTAATAATCTTTCTCGATAATAGATTCATGTAAATCTAAAAAGTCACTGGTTTCTTTGATTTTATTCAGTAAAAAATTATCTGGCATTAATTTGTTTCTCTATAATCAGTTTTCGTCTGCCGTCGGATAAAGTACCCCTGAAGCGGCTTTTTAAACGAACAACAGTACGAGCCGGTACTTGGGTTGATAAGCCAGCATTATACTCTTGCTCCGCTGTGCCAGGCTCCCATTCAATACCTTTTCTTGTTAAAGCTTCTTTACAGACCTGACCAAAAGTACCTTGAACAAGGGGTTTATTGAGCGTTTCAGAAAAATAAGCTTTAGCGTAAATACCAGCCCCAATTTTAACAATCTTATTAGCATCAAGTAACTTCTTAAAAACACGGCTTACCTGACGGTAGGAACCCAGCTCAGTAAGATCTTGGCGCAGAACTACATTGCCACGTATCTTCTTTATACGTTGAAGAGCTTTGTACTCTATGCTGTCTTTATATTTTACAGTCATGATGATTCGCCTATTTGGGACTCATTTTAATTATAGCACATATAGAATTTGCGTCAATTTAGGACACATAATAATTTGTTTTGAGCAATATAAACGTATTTTGTAACCATTCACCACAATCCGCCCCTTCGGGTCGGTTTGCGGTGATGAAACAGGTAGAAAGGAATTTTTTGTAAAAAAGTTCAAATAGTTCTTGACAGGGTTTTTGCTATTTTTCTGAGAAAACAATGGTTATCAGTTCCATCACTTCAGACACTCGATATAAGCTGATTTAAGATCAATCCTGATCTTAAATCCACACGGCTATCCTCCACCGTAGTTCAAATTTTTAAATCGCTTAAAATGCACCATGAGAAGGAAATTTTGCTGTTTAAAACCCGTGTTATTATTCTGTTGTATTCATTTAACAGGTTGGCACTGTGAAAGTAGATAAGATCAATATTACTGAGACAGTAGAAAGCGCGCGCAAATTGCTTGAGACAGACAAAAAAATCTCGCCTGCATTACGTGCTATGTTTGAAATGTTGTTAATGATTATCACGCTATTAGCTGGAAAGTTGGGGTTAAATAGCCAAAACAGTAGCAAGCCACCATCGACTGATCCGAATCGGAAGAAAAAAACAGGAGGTAACAAAGGTAATAACAAACCAGGTGGCCAACCTGGTCGTGTAGGAAAAAATTTAGAGCCTGTTGATAACCCCGATACGATTATCCCAATCAAACTTGATAAGCGACGTCTACCGAAAGGTGATTATACTGAAGTTGGCTTTGAATCACGTCAA
The DNA here is from genome assembly GCA_021732495.1 of Legionellales bacterium. GTDB lineage: Bacteria > Pseudomonadota > Gammaproteobacteria > Legionellales > Legionellaceae > UBA2653. Next base: position 2,775 of record JAKFUY010000006.1, read on the forward strand.
GTGATTGATATTGAAATCTCACGCATTGTTACGGAGTATCGAGCGCAAATACTAGAAAACGCAACAGGTAAACGCTATGTTGCTGATTTCCCAAAAGGTGTATCTCGACCGATTCAATATGGCCAATCCATTAAAGCGCACGCGGTATATGTATCACAATTTCAATTGATTCCTTATGAGCGTGTAGCTGATTACTTTATTAATGAAGCCTCCATACCGATTAGTGTTGGCAGCCTGTTTAATTTTAATCAGGAAGCCTACGATTTATTAGAAGGGTTTGATGCAATAGCCAAACAAAAACTAATAGAAGCAGCGTTAGTTCATTCAGATGAAACGGGTATCAATGTAAACGGTAAGCGTATTTGGCTGCACAACGCATCAAATGAGCGGTGGACCTATTTTTATCCGCATCAAAAGCGTGGTTGTGATGCTATGGATGAGATTGGCATTTTACCTCACTTCCGCGGCACACTGATTCATGACCATTGGAAACCATACTACACATATCAACACTGTCATCATGGTCTTTGTAATGCGCATCACATTAGAGAGCTTCAATGGGTTATTGATAATCATGCGCAACACACCTGGGCTAAATCCATGCAAGACCTTTTGCTTGAAATTAATGAGACAGTGAATAAAACAG
>JAKFUY010000054.1 GCA_021732495.1 Legionellales bacterium
GGGTATGGTATTACATCTTTCCTGTAAAGAACAATGCCCGCAACGTAAAATTTTAAAAAGACTGGCTGAAATGCAATATGTGAGAACACCATCAAGTTTGTCTCGTGGTCAATTTCGAGTGCATGGTGATATCATTGATATTTTTCCAGCCGATAGTGAAAAGGATGCTATCCGGATAGAGCTATTTGATGATGAGGTTGAAAAAATTACGGTTTTTGATCCTTTAATCGGAACGGTTATTAAAAAATTGCCACGTATTACCATTTTTCCCAAGACCCATTATGTGACGTCAAGAGAACGCATTTTAGAAACCATTGAGCTTGTAAAACAAGAGTTATGCGAGAGATTGCAGTTTTATGAGAAAAACAATAAATTACTGGAAGCCCAACGCCTACAACAGCGCACCGCATTTGATATTGAAATGATGATGGAGCTTGGTTATTGCACTGGAATTGAAAATTATTCTCGTTATTTAGCCGCTCGGGCGCCGAATGAGCCCCCTCCTACCTTGTTTGATTATTTGCCGCCAGAGGCATTGCTGATTATCGATGAGTCTCATGTCACGGTGCCTCAAATTACAGGGATGTACCGGGGAGATCGAGCACGTAAGGAGACTTTAGTTGAGTATGGCTTTCGTCTTCCTTCGGCCTTGGATAATCGGCCTTTGCGTTTTGAGGAGTTTAATGAGCGTGCGCATCAAACGATTTATATTTCAGCAACACCAGGGCCTTACGAACTAGAACATGCTGATCAAGTTGCTGAACAAGTGATTCGCCCGACGGGTTTACTTGATCCGGAAGTTGAAATTCGACCAGCGCTCAATCAAGTCGATGATTTGCTATCAGAAATTCATCTGTCTATTGCCAGCAACCATCGGGTCTTGGTGACCACATTAACCAAAAAAATGTCTGAAGATTTGACGCACTATTTAAAGGAGCAAGGTATTGCAGTTCAATATCTTCACTCGGATATTGATACGATGGAAAGAGTTGAAATTATTCGGGACCTTCGAGCAGGCGTTTATGATGTTTTGGTTGGCATTAATTTATTAAGAGAAGGTTTAGATATGCCGGAGGTGGCCTTGGTTGCAATATTAGATGCTGATAAAGAGGGCTTTCTTCGCTCCGAGCGTGCTCTGATACAAACCATTGGCCGTGCTGCACGTAATCTTCATGGTAGAGCGATATTGTATGCAGATAGAAAGACCGGCTCAATTGAAAAAGCAATTCAAGAAACGCTTCGTCGCCGAGAAAAGCAAGCCAATTATAATCAAATCCATGGTATTACGCCTAAAGGAATAGAAAAAGCAGTTTATCATATGATTGAACAAGAACAAATCACCCATCCTAGTGATGTGTTCAATATGAATGATGCTGAGCTTCAATACCTTGATCAAGCTGTTTTGGCTAAAAAAATTCAAAAGCTAGAAAAAGAAATGACACAACTTGCTCAAAACATGGAGTTTGAAAAAGCAGCTGTCGTGCGCGATCAATTGATGGCTATCAAGAAACATCTGATGGATTGAACTCATGCATTAAAGCCTCGTTGATGATTGGGTATTGAAACGTAAACCCTGAAGCTAATAATCGTTTTGGATAAATGCGTTGCCCAGATAGCAATAACTCTTCTCCCATTTGACCAAATAGACATCGCACCAGCGGTTTAGGCATATTTAACCATAATGGTCGATTTAATACTTGCGCAAGCGCTTGGGCAAATTTTTCTTGAGCGACAGGATTGGGCGCAACCAAATTCATAGGCCCTTGAATATCTGGATGGTCGAGTAACCAATGAATCGCATTGACCAGATCATCAATCTGAATCCATGAGATTTGTTGTTCACCACTCCCTACTATTGTTCCTAGCCCCAAGTAAAACGGAATGCCAAGTTTTTTTAACATACCCTTGTTTTTTTGTAATACGACACCAAATCGCATCCAACAAATGGATAGATTAAGTTCGCTATTTTTCCATACATTTTGCCAAGCAAAAGCCACTTGTTGGGAAAAACTTTGAGGGTGCTGTTCATCAATAATGGTAGCTTCATCCATTGCTGTTTCTGAAAATCCATAATACCCAATGGCATTGGTAGCAAGAATTCTCGGTTTTATCTTCCTGCCTTTTACCCAGTTCAATAATTGCAAAGCAGTATCGACTCTGGAATGAATTATTTTTGATTTTACTGATGCAGTCCACCTATTGTTGGCAATGTTTTCTCCTGATAAATGGATGATCACATCGATATCTTCAGAAAAATAGGGCAATTCTTCCCACGATAAAAATTGGCAAACTGAAAATTTCTTTTTTAGTAAACTCTTATTTCGTCCAACAAGAATCAATTGATGCATTGGCACTAGAGTTTTCACTAAAGCTTGACCTATCATGCCTGAGGAGCCTGTAATCATGATTTTCATGGTTGTTTTTCTGGAATATGCAATACTCTTACCTTGACATAGCTGGTCTTTTAAAACAAGAACTAAGCAAAGGTGAGGAAAAATTCTTGAAAAATGGTTCTAGTTATTGCAATACTAATATTGTTCTTACAGAAGTATATATTGACCTTTAATCAAAAAATGCACTAGTTTAATAAAAATATGATATAATTGTCAGTTTTTGGAGATATCAGATAAAATGAAAACCATTATTCTTTTTTTAAGTCTTTTGTTAAATATACAAACGTTTGCAGCGCATTCTTCTTTGACAACCTTAGATGGGCAAGAAGTTTCAAGAAAAGAGTTGCAGGGGCGGTGGTTGGTTTTACAATATTGGGCTGATTGGTGTGATATTTGTATGGGTGAAATGCCAGAGTTACAAGATCTCTATAATCATATTAATAAAAATAAGGCACGTATGTATTTGGTGAATTTTGATGGATTAAGTCAACGACAATTGCAAAAATTCTTCCATCAACATCATATTTCCATCCCTAGCTTAAAAGGAGATCCTGCTGGTGCCTATGGCATTCATGGTATTACAGCTTTGCCGGTCATGATTATTGTAAATCCACAGGGTAAGGTTCACAAAGTATTATATGGCCCACAATCCTCTAGAAAAATATTACGGATGTTAAAATAAAAAAAGCCACCTTAGGTGGCTTTTTTTATGCATGAGTTGTTTTAGAGTCACTGGCAGGGACTACTGTTGAAATAGCATGCTTGTAAACCATTTGCGTCACGGTGCTTTTTAAAAATAAAACGTTATTATCGATATTGGCGATGATGCCATGTAATTTAATCCCATTCATTAAAAATACCGCAACATTTTCTTGCGATTTTTGTAAACGTGTTAAGAACTCATCTTGTAAATCTACTTGACCAGTCATTTAAGACTCCTTAATTATTATTATTTTTATATGATTGTTGGAATCTACTACTACAATCTTATAGAGTAGCATCAGTTATGATATAAAAC
>JAKFUY010000149.1 GCA_021732495.1 Legionellales bacterium
TATCTTAGCTGTTGCTGTATTGTTTGGTCATGGGGGGGGATGGGATTTACGCAGAACATCTTAACAAAAAACTTTATCTCACCTTATTTTGCTGTGCAATGTTTTTTTTGCATTTCAGGCTTTTATATTTCTATGATTTTACATGAAAAATATCACAGCATAAAAACTTTTTATATTTCTAGATACTTGAGAATAATAGTACCTTACCAACTTATCCTAGTTGTATCAGTGGTTTTTTTTATAACTTCAGATGTTTTGCCCAATAATAAATTCTTTGCTCAAAATCTTAATTTTTTAGATTTATTCGTAGCCTATGTTTTAAATATTTTTGTTTTTTTTCAAGACTTAGCTTCTTTTATTTATATTAAAGGAGCAGTTGGATCTTCATATATATTGATTTCTCAAGGTTGGTCATTAGGCTCGGAACTATTGTTTTATCTTTTAGCCCCATTGATTGTCAAGCAAAAAAGTCGCTACCTTATAGCTTATATAATATTATTCTTTTGCTTAAGGTTTGTCTTTATTGCTAAAGATTTTCCGTTTTTTCCTATTCAGCAAAGAGCATGCTTTTTTGAATTAGCTGAATTTATGAGTGGCATTTTATCTCACCGGCTATATATGAGTTTGATAAATAAAGATAAATACGTATGTAGTAACAGGTTTAAACAGACAGCATTTTTGCTATTTTACATTACTGTATTATCCTTGATGTTAATTCACTATTACATTACTCCAGCAATGGGCAGTAATATCCAACATGACCAAGTTATTGTTATTATTATGAGTGGATGCATTACTTTATTATTTTCTAGTGCATTGCCTTTCATTTTTTTCTGTTTTAAAAATTCTAAATGGGATAAATACATAGGGGAACTATCTTATCCAATTTATCTATGGCATATATTGGTTGCCTTTCTAATCGGTGGTTTGTTTCCAGGAAAATTTGATGTTTTTGTTCTTCTAATATCTGTCATTGTTCTATCTATTTTAACTGTTCATGTTGTTGATAAACCTTTAAATAGATTTCGCAATAACTTATTGATTAATCAAAATAATTCTAATACGAGAGAGCGCTTGAAACGGTTCGCAATGTCTTGATTTTTACCGATATATTAAGCCAGATAAATTATTGAGCGACTAATCATGTAAATGTTGTATTAGTCTCTCCATAAGGGAAGGGCTAGAAATTTTTTCATGCTTTTGAAGTCCATAAACTTTTGGAACCAGCTTAGCGGCAAGCCATTTTCGTGTATCGATACGCAATCTTGAGCGAGCGATGAGCTCGCTGTTACAACTAATATACCCCCGTTCACTTATTATATCCTGGGATACATCATCTGCAATTTCTAATATTTCATCAACAAATGCTTCTACTTGGCAGCGTTTTGCTTGCGCGTATTGGTCGGAAAATTCTGGATAATTTTTCAACCACGTAAATATGGTGTCTCTATGAGGCCAATGTGGGTTTTCAGTGCAGAGTTTTTTAATACTCTTGCTGTTTGAAGCAATTTTGTCGCAAATATCTTTTGCCAGTTCCATTGTATAAGTTGATGGTCGGCCTTTTTGTTTTTTCCCCATCACTCCTCCTTTTATTTATATTTATCTGAGTCCGGTGATAAATTAATTCCATCTTGTATGGACTTGCTAAGTGGTAGCCTATCAATTATAACTTGTCCATCATCAATAAAAAATAAGCTAAAAATATTTACAATAGGTGCATATCAAGAGATAACCGAGTGAACTAGGGGAATACCGCGTAAGTACGCTTTTGTAACGGTTCTCTTTGAGTAGAGGCTTGAGGAACTGAAGGAACCATACTACTATAGAAATTCATTTTACAGTTCCTCGTTCATTGTTTGTATCCAATAAAGCGATACTCACCGGCCATTTATTCTTGTCTTTTTAGAGCTTCTGTTTATATCGTGATCTACGATCCATTTGTTATCTTTAAGAACACGTAAGATAAATTTTAGATCGCAGCCCTTTGCAGCTTCTTGCAACGCTACGGAATAAAACATAAAAATTCGTCCATTATTAGTATCTTTCCAATAGCCTGCCCGATCTCTAAACACATATTTCTCTCCAATCTCAGAAAATCGACTATCGCCATGTCGGTCAATAAAATTACTTATCCCTTGTAATATTTGTCGCGCTTCCGTTTGACCTTGTCCTCTAAAATCACGCCATGTGTTAAATAATTCTACAGACGCATTCAAAGCTTCGTTTTTTGCCCAGCCTGTTAAACCATATTCAGTCGCTTTTTCCCCAGCCATGCCTATCAAAGCAAAAATACCTGCAGCCCTACTCTCAACACCATCAGATGTTGAAAAATCTAGTAATTGATATATTTGAGCATACAACTCCAAAAAATTATCTTGGTCTTCTAACAGTTTTTCAATAAAAGCTTGCCCAGCGACACCATAATAACGACTGGTTTCTTGCTTCATCAAATCAGCAAAAGCACGTCCATTGATTAAACCATGTAGATTATCAAAAGCGCCATGTAGGCGATCTGTGGCAGGAAGACTTAATAACCTAGCTTCTTGTCCTGCTTTTATCTGAATCCCTGACTCTTGCATATGTGCCAATAGAGTGCGCTCTCCGCTCGATAGGACAAGTGTGCGCCATCTAGACGATTCACGTTGGCCTCCTGAACGTTGCGCTCGTTGTTTTCCATGGCCATTTGCCAATGCATAAACAATTGAGCCAATCTCGCGAGATTCGCATTCACTAATCTCATCTAAGACAAGCAAACTATCATTCAGTGCGGCAGCTGTAGCCTCTAGTCCATTGGCTGTTGCACGCCAGGTCCTAACATAGCTTGGATCACCCCAAACACTAGCAGCAATATGTAGTGCAGTTGTTTTGCCACAACTGGATTTTCCAACTAAATGAATACCACTCCCACCAACAAATTGTTGTTTAGCTTTTAGTAATAACGGCGCAGCGAAAGCAGCACCTACGGACAATAACAAAATGGGGTTTCCACTACATTTACTTGCGACAGCTTCACGCCAGCTATGAAGATCTCCTTTTTGAATAAAATCAACATGAGCCGTACTTTCTGATTGAAAACGAATATGGGAATCTCCAATAGTTTTATTGGGTAATACAAATGCTTTTCCATCAGAATGCCATCCTGTATGCATTGCTGCAGTAATTCTTCGCTTGGGTTTCTGTTGCATTAACCACGCATTTAAATGTTTTTTTGCATCAAGATTTATTTTTAAACCGAGATATAATAATTCCCCGCGCATCTCGTCACCATTACCTTTAAGAAGATGCATGGGCATTGCCCATTCACGCCATTTATTGAAAGGATTGAGAAAGCGTAATAAAAGTCCAAACGACTCATCGCGCTCATTCGCCGT
>JAKFUY010000025.1 GCA_021732495.1 Legionellales bacterium
TTCAAAGAAGTATTACTCACTAAAAACCAGGCAGCTTTCATGCCTTTGTCTTGTATGGCAATAAATTGTGAAATAGGATACTGTTCTAATGTTAAGTATGCTGCTTTAAGTTGTACAATTTTCCCGTCTTTTTTTAACCATTGCGAGGCTTTATTTTTTATCTCTTTATGAATAATCGTTGTATTTGATTTAATCCGAATAATATATTTAAACTGCAGCGTTTCTTCCAAAAATCGGAAAAATTTTTGGTCTGCAAATCCTCTATCAGCCAAAAGAATCACTTCCACACCTTCGGGCAATACATCTTTAAATCGACTGAGTAATTGGTCCTCAAAACGCGCTCGATTATGTTTTAATTGCTTTTTATCAACTGATTTCCACAATAAGGGCGTTGATAATCCTTTACTTGTCACAACATTTAAACTCAGCATGGATTGTTCATCATCGAAAAATGAACTCCAATCAAGTGCTACGATAATTGATTGATTAGCACCCACCACATACTTTACCCATTGTTCAGATAAATCCCATATTGAAATACCTTTGTTACTTAAAAGTCTATCAACCTGTTTAGTGGCATGTTTTTTATTAGTACCCCTAGTATCGGCCAACCCTTCGGCAATACGATGTAAAAATAGAGATTCACTTCCTAAAACGCCCATCGCTGCATAGGCTAAAGATTGTTGTCTCTTTTTATGTAAGTCATCCCCAAAAATCTTCTCAACAACAGATGTAATTTTGACTAACTTATTGGCAGAATCACTTTTCATATACAACATTATCCTCGAGTAAAAACAAGAATAATGATCCTTTTTTCAAACAAATCAATAGTTTAAATTAGTTTTTTATCAATCAAAATGAGGGGATCTTTGAGGATTGCAACTGCTATTTGGGGTAAAAATTACATCACTCCAGCAGTATTTGCTTTGGCATGGGGGGTTGCAATTGCTGGTGTATTACAGTTTTTACTACAGCTGCCTTTTTTAAAACAAAAACACTTATTGGTTGCCCCCAAAATGGCTTGGTCAGATCCTGGTGTAAAAAAGGTGATGAAGCTAATGGTGCCTGCATTATTTGGGGTTTCTGTAGCCCAAGTCAATCTTTTAATTGATACAATCTTTGCCTCATTTTTACCCGTTGGAAGTGTCACTTGGCTTTATTATACCGATCGCTTAACCGATTTCCCCTTAGGTGTGTTTGGTGTTGCTATTGCCACAGTAATTTTACCCCATCTTTCTAGAAAACATTCTGAAAACAATCATCAACGTTTTGCTGAAACCTTGGATTGGGGCATACGCATGATTTTATTGGTAGGTGTACCAGCTGGTGTTGGACTAGCGGTCTTTGCCATGCCCTTGGTCGCCTCATGTTTTGGTTATGGTCAGTTTAATCCAATAGATATTGCCCAGACCCAAAAAAGTTTGGTAACACTAGCCATGGGTGTCCCTGCTTTTATGTTGGTAAAGGTGTTGGCATCAGGATTTTATTCAAAGCAAAATATTCGTACACCAGTTAAAGTGGGTGCTGCAGCCATGGTTGTCAATTCCATACTGTGTGCTCTATTCATCGGTCATTTTAAGCATGCAGGTTTAACATTAGCCTCTAGTCTTGCCGGCTATTTCAATGCCATTACTTTAATGGTTTTATTGTTTAGAAGAGATATCTACCGGCCACAGGTTGGTTGGTTAGCTTTTGGTCGTCAGCTGCTATTGGCCAATGTGGGTATGGGCGCTTATTTATGGTTCATGAAAAATCAGTTGATGTACTGGTATGATATGCATCTTTCAGCACGTTTAGGTATGCTTTTAATGCATGTCTGTGTTGCTATGTTGATTTATATGGGCATGTTAATGTTAACAGGATTTAAATGGCGTCAATTTAGAGGCGTAGGCAGGGAGTAATCATTCAATGCAAGGTTCAAAATTTTATCAATACAATTTAAGTCAAACCATTCCCGTAGAGCTTGTTAATCAAAAGGATTGGGATAAGGTCGCCGCAAGCTTAGATGCATTTCACAAAACTCAGTTAAACTGGCAGACTTTTGCTGCCAATAATGGTGAGGTGCTATTGCTTTTGGGAACCAAAGGCCAATTAGAAAAAGTGTATGTGGGCGAACAAGATGGTAAACGTTTTAATGCACTAGCAAGTGCTGCCCTTAAACTCAATCCCGGTAACTATCATTTGATGAATGATGTGTCGGTTGCCGATCTATTGGCTTGGGGAATGGCACAATATAAGTTTTTGCGCTATAAAGTGATGCCAGTGATGCCCAAAGTCCTGAGTTTACCCACCAAATTATATGAGCAAGTCGTACCCCGCATTGATGCCATATTTCGGGTAAGAGATTTAATTAATACCCCAACAGAAGATATGGGGCCTAGTGCTTTAAGTGATGTTCTAGACTCTCTAGCGCAAGGCTATCATGGACAATTTTCAAGTATCGTTGGTGATGATTTACTACAACATAATTTTCCAGCCATTCATGCTGTAGGACGTGCAGCTGTCGATGAGCCACGTTTACTTAAATTAGAATGGGGTAAATCCGATCATCCTTTGGTTGCATTGGTTGGTAAGGGCGTATGTTTTGACTCCGGTGGTTTGGATATTAAACCGGCTAGTGGTATGCGTTTGATGAAAAAAGATATGGGTGGTGCGGCTCAAGTTATTGGTCTAGCCCAACTTATTATGCACTATAAGCTTCCTGTTCGATTGTTAGTGCTGATTTCAGCCGTTGAAAATGCCATTGATGCTAGGTCCTATCGTCCTGGTGATGTGGTTAGAATGCGAAATGGTTTGCATGTGGAAATTGATAATACGGATGCCGAAGGCCGTATGGTATTAGCTGATGCCTTGGTTTATGCCTGTGAACAATCCCCTAGACTTGTGATTGACATTGCAACCTTAACGGGTGCCGCACGTACGGCATTAGGCACAGAAATTTCAGCATTGTTTACTAATGATCAGGCACTTGCACCGGAGTTGATGGCTTTAGGTTATGATTGGAATGATCCTATCTGGCCTTTACCTTTATATGAAGGTTATGCGCCTATGTTTGATTCTATTATTGCAGATATGGCCAACTCAACATCCTCACCTTATGCAGGTGCAATAACAGCTGCTTTATTTTTAAAGCGTTTCATAACAGAAGGCATTGCCTGGGCTCATTTTGATTTAATGGCCTGGAACATTATTTAAACAATTTTGTTGATATTTATTTACTACTGATCAAAATTGTGCTAAAATGCTCTTTTTCAAATACTAATACATTTAATGTTTATTTTTTTATATAGGGGAGTTTAAACATGCAATCTGGAAATAAAAATAA
>JAKFUY010000020.1 GCA_021732495.1 Legionellales bacterium
TTCACCACAATCAGCCACTTCGTGACCGACCGTAGTGACGCAGGCGCTACAGCACTAGAGTCGTTATTACTTTTCACTCGATGATCAAGTTTTTAAATTTGCAAAATCAGCCGCATTCTGATCTATCTGTCAATGGCCATTAGGATTGATCCACTTTCGGACATTAATTTTGATCCACCCTAGGTAAATTTTTTTTGTGCATTAAGACTGTTTTTTAATCTGTAGCTTTCACCTCCCAACATAAAAATTTGTGCATGATGAATTATCCTGTCAATAATCGGCCTTGGGGAGCAATGGAACAGCCAACCCACTTAAGGATTTTTGAACTCACCTAACTGATTGATGTTGCTTGTGAATGTCAGAATGGTCGGTTTAAATTTTCTAGGTTTATCACGCATTTTTAGAAACGGAGACTCAACACAAGTATATAATAACCAGCCGCCTATCAAACTAAATAGGATTTCAATTATTAATGCAGTAGTGCTCGATTCTGGAGGATTGATCCGGCAGCTGATTATGGAAAGCTTAATGTACTCGCAAAAAGTCGAATAAACATAGATCTTGTTCCTCCTGAGTGGGATGATATTTTACGTTTGTTGGCCTCGTTAAAGCTCGGGAGAGTCCCCGCTGACGGCATTATGCGCACTCTTCAAGTTGCTGACAAACCAACACGTTTAGCCAAAGCAATCGCTGAAATTGGGCGAATTGATAAAACCATTCACATGCTTAATTACCTTCATGATGAGTCATTCCGTCGTCAAACTTTGGTACAACTAAATTTAGGTGAAGGCAGACACAGCTTAGGTCGAGCTGTTTTTCACGGTAAGCGTGGAGAACTTCATCAAAGGTATCATGCGGGGCAAGAAGATCAACTGGGTGCGCTTGGGCTGGTTTTAAACATCATCACACTTTGGAATACTATTTATATGGATGCTGCCATCAATGAATTACGACAAGAAGGGTTCCCTGTATACGATGAAGATGTAGCTAGACTGTCTGCATATGGATATGGTCACATTAATATGCTCGGACGATATTCATTTGCCATGCCAGATGAGGTAAAGCGCGGTGAGTTAAGGCCATTAAGAACAACAGAAAAGCCTTAAGTGGGTTGGCTGTTCCATTGCTCCCCAAGGCCGTTAAACAAAAACCATAGGAGAGTTAAAAATGAACAACGAAAACATATTGGCACAAATGGGGCAGCTTAAAATGGGCGGCATGCAAGAGGCTTTTCGCGAACAGCAAAGCCATCCAAAGCATGCTGACTTAAGTTTTGAAGACCGCCTAAGCCTATTGCTAGACCGTGAATTATTAAAAAAAGACGCTAATCGTGTTCAGAATTTGCAACGACGTGCCAAGCTTAGGCAGGCCGCATCGATTGAAGATATTAATTATAAAAGTGACCGTGGGTTAGAAAAAGCCAAGGTGATGGCGCTTGCAAAATGCGATTTTGTGCGTCATCACCACAACGTGCTAATAACAGGATCTACTGGGTGCGGTAAAACCTATCTAGCCTGTGCCCTGGGTAATCAAGCGTGTCGTCTGGGCTTTAAGACCCGCTATTTGTTATTAACGCGGTTCTTAGAGGAAATGGCGATGTCGCACGCGGATGGTAGCTATGCCAAATTGATGGCACAACTTCACAAGGATGATGTATTGATTCTTGATGACTTTGGGTTGACGTCAATTAATGCAGCGCAACGTCATGACCTATTTAACCTTATCGAAGACAGGTATCAACTAAAAGCAACTATCATCACAAGTCAGTTCCCGGTTGCGAAATGGCATGAGTATCTTGGTGAGCCAACCATTGCCGATGCTATACTCGACAGGCTGACTGAACATGCTCATCGAATAGAGCTAAAAGGGCCGTCAATGCGAAACAGAGACGTTGCGTCATCGTGAACACTCTGCGATAATTTCTTCGCTTGCAAAAGTACTACAATATTAGGTGTTCACGATCAGCAAGAATCAGTGTTCACGTTCGCAGGAATACCCACTCAACTGTTTTTACAGGTAATGGCACCCTTAAATCTGTTGTATCAACAATATGCAAAAGCCAGTTTATTTCTTCAAAAATCGCTTGTTTAGTATGGTGTCGTGTAGGATTAATTCGAAGTGCGTATGACTTATTTTCGGTATCAGTCAGCTTAAATATGGCATTTGCGCTGTATTTTATAAACTCTATTGTCTTTACTTTAAATGGATAACACTTCACCACTTCACAGGCCATAGCTCTTAATCTATTAACTTGAGTAAGATAAGAAGCCTGCTCAAAAACACATGTCATAAATACCCCTTAACCACTAAAATGGATGAGATGGCTTTCCATCAAGCTCGTTTATCCCAATCTTCATAAGTTATAGCCCAGCGCTCATGATCACACCATTTTCCATCGATTTGCAGGTATCGTGGTGAAAAGCCCTCTTTCCTAAAACCATTAAACTTGACCAATTGAATCGATCGTTCATTCCCTGGTTGAATATTCGCCTCGATACGATGTAGCTTTATTTCTTCAAATGCGATTTGTAAGACTAATTTCAATGCGGCACTCATCACACCCTTTCCAACATAATTAATCGTCGCATAATAACCTAAGTAACCACTTTGAAAGCACCCAAGTACTATCTCACTGATATTAAATACACCTGCGATTTCGCCTTCTGCAGATTCCACTAGAAAACCTTTTTGATTAGGCAGCTGGCAGCGCGTGATGTATTTTTCAAATTCTTCAAATGTTTTTGGCGCAATTGTCCATGGAGAATGTAAGCTCACACTATTTTGCATCGTTTTGATAAATTGATTGGCATCGGCCAAAACAGGCTCTCTAATGCGAAGATTCATTTATTTTCTCCAATCATGAGTGCGAATCCATACCATGTAATATTAACTTAATCATTGTGAACCAGCTCTTGTTTGCAGGTTAAGAATGATTGTTTTTAAGTTCGATCACCATCACAGTTATAGGATGCTTAGTCATATTTTCATCCTTATGTAATTCATGCAATGGGTCTTTCGTTAAGTAGTATGCTTTATTTTTTTCAAGCTTCAAGTAATGCGTTTTTCCTTTATCATTGGTGATTTTTAGTAATCCATTGCTCAAAGCAACAATCACTCGGTCATAATCATGACGATGCATTTTTAAAACCTGTGTTGATGTTGGATAAATAATCGTTTTCCAAACGTTGGTTTTATCATTTGAAAATTGTGTAACGCGTGTTGTTGATTGCCGTGCGTATGCACCAGTTATTCCACTGAGGATTGTACAAATGAGTAAGGTTACAAGATATTTTTTCATATTAAAGACTCTCTTTGTGTGCCA
>JAKFUY010000118.1 GCA_021732495.1 Legionellales bacterium
CCTTACGGTCCCCAGCTTTCCTCCTCAGAGATTATCCGGTATTAGCTTGAGTTTCCCCAAGTTGTCCCAGACTTCAAGGTATATTCCTACGCGTTACTCACCCGTTCGCCACTCGCCACCCACATAATAAATTATGCTGTGCTGCCGTTCGACTTGCATGTGTTAAGCATGCCGCCAGCGTTCAATCTGAGCCAGGATCAAACTCTTCAATTTGATTCCTAAACTATTTTTACTCTTTTGACAAAGTGCCCACTCAGTTTGTTTCTCTTTTTCTTAATCAGCTTCACCTCATTGGGTGATGCGTATTCTACTCTTTCGCATTCCTTTGTCAACGCCTTTTGTCACTTTTTTTTGTTTTTTTTATTTAAGACTTTTTAATGCTGTCATCATTCTCAAAATGAGCTAATCTTAATCTATATATGGTCACTTAAGGATATTTAATGGATGATTTATTTCTTTTCGATACCCAATATCATGATGATGAACGTCAGATTCGAGATATGGTTCATCGATTTATTCAGGATGAAATGATACATCAAATGGCCAGCTGTTTTGAAAACGGCCACTTTCCTTTCGAATTTATTAAAAAAGCTGCTGACCTTGGTCTTTTAGGCATGACACTCCCGCAAGAATATGGTGGGTCTGGAGCTTCTTATGTAGCTTACGGATTGGCTTGTCAGGAATTAGAACGCGGGGATAGTGCTTTACGTAGTTTTGTTTCAGTTCAAAACTCTCTTTGCATGTATCCTATCTATGCGTTTGGTTCAGACTTCCAGAAAAATCATTATCTTCCCAAAATGGCAAGTGGCGATGTGATTGGTTGTTTTGGATTGACCGAACCGAACTCTGGCTCGGATCCCGTCTCAATGTCCACTACAGCTGCCAAGGTTAAAGGGGGCTGGATCCTTAACGGCGCAAAAATGTGGATCACCAATTCTCCAATCGCGCATCTCGCTATTGTCTGGGCAAAAACCACTAATGGTATTCGCGGATTTATCGTGAACGCCCAAAGCGAGGGTTTTTCCCGTCCAGAGATAACTCACAAAATGTCATTAAGGGCATCGATTACTGGAGAGCTGGTATTTAATAATGTATTTGTTCCTGATGATCATCTTTTACCAGGCACCGATAAAGGCATTAGTGCTGCACTTTCTTGCTTAAATCAAGCTCGCTATGGTATTTGTTGGGGAGTTATGGGTGCCGCTATGGCCTGTTTTGATATTACAAAGGATTATGTACTTACTCGTCAACAATTTAATCGGCCTCTCGCATCATTTCAATTAATTCAAAACGACCTCGCGTTAATGTATACTGAAATGATCAAAACCCAATGCGTCAACTTTCAGCTTGGAAGGCTTAAGGATTCAAACCAGGATAATTTTGTCATGATCTCTCTGGGTAAAAGCAATGCTTGTCGGGAAGCCTTAAAAATTTCGCGAACCTGTCGTAATCTCTTAGGAGCCAATGGTATTAGTCTTGAGTACCATGTAATTCGCCATATGCTCAATCTTGAATCGGTATTTACCTACGAAGGCACAGACAATGTACACAAGTTAGTATTGGGGCGACATATTACAGGACTCAATGCCTTCGATAGCTAGAGCTTAAACTTAATTCCCTGGGCCAATGGTAACTCCTGCCCCCAGTTGATAGTATTGGTTTGTCTGCGCATATAACTTTTCCACGCATCAGAACCTGCTTCACGCCCGCCACCTGTGTCTTTTTCTCCTCCGAAAGCACCTGTAATTTCTGCACCTGAGGTACCTATATTAATATTTGCAATTCCACAATCACTACCCAACACACTTAAGAACAATTCTGCATGGGATTGCTTTTCTGTAAATAAAGAGGAGGATAAACCTTGCGGAACATCATTTTGTAATTGCAAGGCCTCTTCAAAGGATTCAAACTGAAATAAATATAAAATAGGTACAAACGTTTCTTTTTGCACCAATGGATGAGAATGATTAAGATTTGAGACCAAGGTGGGCATCACGTAAAAGCCATTTCGATTTAACACCTCCCCACCGTATAAAATACTTCCCCTGTTTGCTTGAATGAGATCTATCGTACTCTGATATAGGCTTACTGCAGCTTTATCAACCAGAGGCCCCATATGATTTTTCAGATCCATCGGATCCCCAATATGAATTTGCTGGTAAGCGCCAATTAATGCCGATACAACTTCTTGATAACGACGGTGATGAATAAAGACTCGCCGGGTGCTAGTGCATCGTTGCCCTGCAGTTCCTATTGCCCCAAAAACAATAGCGGGAACGGCCAAACTCAATCTGGCACTATCATCAATGATAACAGCATTATTCCCCCCTAGCTCCAGTATAGTTCGACCTAGACGCCTTGCCACGATGCTTGAAATGCGTCGACCTGATTCACTTGAGCCTGTAAATGACACCAGATTTACACGTGAATCTGCGCATATTTTTTCTGAAATTTCTCTAGACTCAGGAATTACCAATGATAGCACCTCTGGACATTGGTTTGCTGATAAGACCTGCTGACAAAGTTTATGCACAGCAATGGCACATAACGGTGTTTTGCTTGAGGGTTTCCATATTACCGTATTTCCAGAAATTAGCGCTATAAAAGCGTTCCACGCCCATACTGCCATTGGAAAATTAAATGCGGTAATTACACCTATTACGCCATAGGGATGCCACTGCTCATATAAACGATGGCAAGGGCGCTCAGAATGCATCGTTTTTCCATATAACATCCGTGACTGACCCACCGCAAAATCAGCCATATCTATCATTTCTTGCACTTCACCAATACCTTCTTGTTTTGACTTTCCCATCTCTAATGAAATCAGTTCTCCTAGGCTCAGACGATTTTTCCTTAATAACTCAGCAATCTGTCGAACAATCTCTCCACGTTTTGGTGCTGGAATGACTCTCCAACTTAAAAAGGCATGTTGTGCTCTCTCAATAACGGCATCTACTTCATCTGCAGTACAGGTATTTACCATGCTAAAGACTTCCTCTGTAGACGGATTAATGCACTGAATTTGTGGCATCACTTGTTTAGTGGGCCACGCACTACCACAATACACACCCGAAAGTGGCTGGATTAAATCTAACTCTTTAAGAATATCTGCCTTTTTCTTCATGTTTCTATCCTTCGCCGATTCAATAGTGAAGTGCAACAGAGTTGCTAAAGTGATGGAGCCGGAAAATTGATCCCATGGTAATTGTGGTTGTTTTTGTTAGTATAACTGACTCAGTTTTGTTTTTGCAATAATGTGATT
>JAKFUY010000026.1 GCA_021732495.1 Legionellales bacterium
GTGCGACCACTATTGTAACGAGCAATTTAGATTTTAATGAATGGGGCAGCGCTTTTCCCAATCAATTATTAGCCGCTGCTACATTAGATCGTCTGCGCCATAACGCCCATAAAATAGTATTGGAGGGAGCAAGCTTCAGGGGCTCCAAAGAGGCCAAGATGAAATCAACATAATCAGCAGACACGGGAGAACAAAAAATAAACATTGTAGTCGAGTGAAATTGATATAAAATACACCTTGTTTGATATGATTTTGCGACCGTTTTAGTGGGTCCATAAAGGTGCGACTAGGTGGTCCCTATAAGGTGCTGATTGACAGCTATCAAACCAATTCGTTTTTACAAACGATTGATTCACCTTTATCACTGATTGAACGATAGATTTTTTTGTTGTTGGAGAAAAGCTAAGACATCACTTTTTCGATATAAAACTTTCCGGCCGATCTTGAGGTAGGAAATTCCTTCCCCAGCCCATCGATTACGTTCTAATAATTGCGTGGAACAATTTAAGACTGCCGCTATAGTTTGTTGATTAAATAATGCTGAATGGGGTGCTGAATCAAATTCATTTAGAAATTGTATACGAGATACGTTATTAGTAGCCATGGAATAACCTCATCAATCGATGTTCAATTAAAGTTTTGCTTCCGCAAAACAACGAATTGACAATCCATCAACAGGTATCCCATCTGACCGTCATAGGCGCTTCAGTTGTCCTTATTCAGGGCTGCGCTTTTTTCCTATTTATTCACAATGGGGCTGCGAAAAAGTCTGAGGCCAAAGTGAAGTTCTCCCATGGGGGTTTATAGGTGTCCATTGAGGGCTATAAAGTAATCCCAAAGGGCTTATTAAAAGCCTGAAAAGATTATTACGCTAAATTAAAATACTGTCAACGTTTACAACTATTAAGAATATTCAAATAAGCAATTAGTTTATATATAGCGATACACTTACACTATTAGTTTAACTATTGGATAAAATATAAACTAGTATTTGCACTAAATTGAGAATTCTTTACTCCTTTGCTCTCAGTTCACTATTTTTCAAGCCAATTACTCATTGTCATCTCTAACAACTTTATAGACTCCAAGTGTTTCGGTTTAGGCATTTTCCGGATATTTAAAAGCTTCCATTGCACTGCAGGTAAATATTGAATCTGTTCACTCGATGCAAGAGACCAATTAGGTTCACCTTTTTTGAACGATATTAAAAACTCATAATCTTGCTGGGTAAAATTATCCTTAAGAGCTCGAACCATTTTTTCCGGTATTACTGTGAGGTCTTCAAGGTTTACTGTTTCAGCTGTCATTCCTTTAAATTCACGATGAAAAACTTGGGTGATATCTTTCCAGCGTGGATTCATTATTTCTGAAATTGGCCTTTTATGACTTAAAAGATATGTGATAAATCCATTAAAAAGCTTCCGATCGATATTTTGAGTGTCTAACAAAATTTTAATGTCAAAAAGATCTCTAGGATGCTGGCGGTCTAAAGCCGCGCATAATTTACTGCCATAAAGATCAGGTAAGGAAACAACTTTCATGGATGCAAAACCGAACTCATTTTCTACTAACGCCACAACATCTCGATCACTAGGCGGAAAAAGAGTACCACGAGCAACTGGCGAAACCTCTATTTTTACTTGAGTGCCTTTATTAAGTGGGGATCGATCTTCAACTATAATTCGCATTTCATCTGGTTTGTTATCTTGTAAAACGGCAACAAGATTCGGTATTTGATTAATATTTGTCGCGATATCGGCTAAAGCTTTGCGCACATGAGCTAAAGCCACATCACGTGACTCAAGAGGTAAATAAGCCAAATCGATGTCAACAGATAACCGAGGGAAATCACACACAAACAAATTAATTGCAGTGCCGCCCTTTAATGCAAAGCAGGCTTCTTGATTAATAATAGGTATTAAACGGATAAGTAGTAACACCTGCTTGTAATACGGGGATTGTTTATTCATATTTACTCGCTACTTATAAATTGTTCTGGAACGGTAATTTGATATCGCTTCTCTAATTTCCCTTCGGAGACTATTTGGCGCTTTCCTGAGCCAAGATTAATTGCAGATTCATTCAATCGCTTAACCCACGGTTGTTTATAGAAATGCCCCAAGAATAAAAACAGGCGGTTCGTTTGAATTGAATCACTTCTTTTTAAAATAGACTCAACTTTCCGTGGACTTAAATTTACTAGCCCTTGGAACAGTTCTGCAGCATGCTCAAATGATAAAGTAGAGGGTACAGCTTCAAGCACCTCAAACGCAGCTAATTCTTGGTTGCTTGCTCTTAACTTAATACCCTCTACCTCCACGGTAGTTAAATCATTCTCAACAATGCTGTCTAGCTTAGATGTTTTAATAACGTCCCATTGCGGTGCTTTATTCTCAGATAAGGACATTTCTGGAAAAGCTTTAAACCACTTGGGTAAAGTAGCTGTTCCTTGAATATTTATCCAAATAGATTCTGTTTCCAATTGCAGGTAGTGTGATTTACCCTGCAAAGTTAAGCTTGTTAAACCTGCAAGATGAATCTTTGAGTGATTCTGAGTCTGAAGACAATAAACTGCATTCTGCCATTCAGGTTTACGACCAGATCGATAGTAAACACCTGTTCTCAATTTAACTAACCATTCACTCTGGCAGTATTTTCGCGCTAACTGAGGCGTAATGCCATGAGTCGATAGCCACGACTGCAGTAAGATTTCACCTGCAGCAAGATTATTTAAGAGCCAGTTTATTTTAGATGCCATAGATACTCTTTTAGTTTAACTATATCAATAAAATTAAACCATAATTGATAGTTTTGTCAAATTTAATTAGCCATCCCAACTCGTTCTTCTTGGGAAAGCCCACTAATATCATCATTAATCTTTTCAGGATGCAGATCATCAGAAGTCATATGTTTAATTAAAAAAGCGGCAATTCGTTGGTTAGTGTCCCAAAGTTTCTGTAAATTCAGGAAGGCCTAGAAAAAAAGAAAGCCATCCGTTAAACTTCATGTGTATTTTCTGACGATAGACAAGAAGGAGAAACAGATGGCTTTGAATATTAATGATACCAAATTTTTAGATGTTGCGGAAATTATTTATGAAGAAGGATTAAGCCTGCTTTTTTAGATATAAGCAGTATCGCTTTA
>JAKFUY010000121.1 GCA_021732495.1 Legionellales bacterium
CATAGGAAAACAGCTTGTGATACGTCTTCCTATAATTACTAAAATAATGTTTATTAATATAAATTGGCTGTACATTAGAGTTATGTGTGACAAATGTTCCATATTCATTTACTCCTTGCTAAACTAAAAAACTAGCAGTCATTAAATTAATTAATTAATGTTTGCTTTATCTACGATCATATCTGCAAATGCGAATGAACTTGTAAATGCTGGAGATATTGCATTAAGCACATGGATAGATGATGACGTTTGCTCGAAAATATAGTCCATTTCAAGTTTTTTTGTCTTCTTATTCATAAGTTGGGGACGAATGCCTGCTTTTGAACATACAATTAAATCATTAATACCTAATGAAGGAACCAATTTTTTTGCACACTGATAAAAAAAATTTTTGGAATATTTCATTAGCTCATTTTTGGCGATATTTCGAAAATCATTTTCATTTGAACAAAATAGTTTTCCTAGCTGTGAAATAAGCTCCAAGGTCTCAAAAAATCTCACTCCTTTCAAACCATAATAGTTTTCCCTACCTAAAACTGGAATCGCTGTAGGGCCTATATAAACATCCCCATTGATGGAGCGAGTAAAATGAACACCTAAAAAAGGAGTAGCGATATTTGGAACAGGATAGATATTTGATCTAATGTTACTAGCCGATTCTGACGACATTTTGTAATAAATGCCTTTAAATGGCAATAAAGTATAGTTATGTGCCAAACCCTCGTGTTTTGCAATTTGGTCCGCATATGCGCCAGCACAATTAAATAAATATTGATATTGATACTCACCCTGTGTTGTTAAAAGCTTTTTGTTTGAAGAAAAAACCTTAGATACCTTACACTGGTAAATTAATTTAACCCCTCCTTGTTCTAAAATATGTCTAAGCTTGTTTAATACAGCCTTGTTGTCAATTACTGAAGTAGTTGGGCAATATATTGATTTTTCTGCTGGAAAAGCCATTGGCTCAAGTTCTAATAATTGTTTTTGATCAATTATCTCTGCTTCTATTCCATTAGCAAAAGCGTTTCGCATCAAATTATCTAGGGTAGAATATTGGTCTAACTCGGTTGGTACGATTACTTTTCCACCATTAAATAGAGGAATACCATATTCCTTAGCAAATAATTTGATTCGTGTTGCTCCCAAAGCACATACTTTGGCTTTCAGACTATCTTCTCGATAATAAATACCGGAATGCAAGACACCACTATTTCGACCGCTAGCATGCATCCCTAAGTCTTTTTCCTTTTCTAAAACCGCAATTTTATTTTTGGGATTTTTCTGCAGAAGTGCGTAGGCAACACTTAAACCTACGATACCAGATCCAATTATAATATAATCAAAACATCTATTTAACTCAGACATCTAAAAAACGCCCTCTTTGGTGAAACTTGTAGTACTTCATGCACAAAGATAAACTGAAAGTGAGCTTTAATAGCAGCCCATAAAGCAAGATTTTTATCAGTTGTTTTACCATAAGCGTATAAATGCATATATAGTGGACGACTTACCCAGGATTCAACAAACCCAAGGGCCAAATCTTGCTTTATTTTTATCAATAACTACACATTGCTATAAAGTGTATTTTTAATCATAGTATAGCCTTTAATTAATTCAGAAATTCCCTGATCAATAGACACTGTTGTTTGAAAACCAGTCTTAGCTAGTTTTTCATTTGAAACAATGTAGTTTCTCTGATCAGGATCTTTTCCTACTGGCGCATCAATAACAACAAAATCCGGAATTTGTTTTTGAATTCGTTCACATAATTCTTTCTTAGATAAATTTGCGTCTGACAAGCCTACATTGTAAATATTTCCTTTCATAGAGTCGAAATTAGCAATAGCATGTTGGAAAACACGGGAAACGTCACGAACATGAATGTAATTTCGCTTAAATCCACTTTCGAAAAGGACAATAAAACGATCATTAACTGCTCTGTAGGTAAAGTCATTTACCAATAGATCTATTCTCATTCGTGGAGACATTCCAAATACAGTCGCTAATCTGAAACTAATAGCGTTTGTATGATGTAATAACTTTTCTTCAACTTTGACTTTTTCCTTGGCATATAGAGACATAGGTCGCAAAGGAGATTCTTCTGTACAGAAATTATTCTCATCTCCAGAACCATATGCGCTATTGGTTGTAGGCATTAAGATTCTTTGATCTTTACTTATCAATGACAACATCATTTCAATGGCATCGTGATTTATCGTTGTTGCACCAACAGGATCTTGGTTACATAATGGCGCACCTACTAAAGCAGCCAACGGAATTATAATATCAGCATCTTTAGTAACTGACTTTACAGTTTCTTTGACGCGAATATCACCTTTGACTACATTGAAATTGGGATGATAACAAATATGTTGTAGGCTGGTTTGTTTATAATAAAAATTATCGAGAACGGTAACTTTATGACCAGAGTTTAATAAATCTTGGACTAATACTGAACCGATATAGCCTGCCCCACCTGTAACTAAAATATTATGACTCATTTTTTTATCCCTAAATTTACACTAAATTAATGTTGTTTCTCTTTCTTCAATATTTTCAAAAAACATTGTCTTTTCCACGCATTCACATAATGTATGGTAAACCATAATATGCATCTCTTGAATAGTACTTGTAAACTTACCTGGAACGATTAGATTATAATTCGCAAGATGTTTTGCCTCTCCGCCCTGGTGACCTGATAATAGAATAGATGGAATCCCTTTTACGAGACATACTTTTAAAGCCTCAATAATATTTTCAGATTGGCCAGATGTTGAAATAGCAAGAAACACATCATTTGAGGTTGCCTTGGCCATCAGTTGACGAGAAAATACTTTATTATATCCGTAGTCATTGGCAATTGCCGTTAGGATAGAGCTGTCAACAGTCAGCGCCTCTGCTGGCAGAGGAGCCCTGTCTTTAGCAAGCTTGCTTACAAACTCAGCTGCAAGATGTTGTGCATCTGCCGCTGAACCACCATTCCCCGCAATATATAAACGCCCCCCTAAACGATACTTGTGAATAATCAGTTGAGCAACCTCCTCAAATTGATTCATAAACATTTTATCTTGAATCAAGCTACGGGAAGCTTCAATTGATGCTTGAAGATTCGATTTGAAAGCGTCCTTT
>JAKFUY010000192.1 GCA_021732495.1 Legionellales bacterium
CTTCACAATTCCAATTATTTTAAATGAAATCATTGAAGGCATGAAAGGTATACTGCGCAATCAATATGCTTATACCGGACAAAAATCTGACGGCAACGGCTACCATTATACCATGACTGCTGAATTTATTTCTTATCTAGGTAGAGTATTAAAGCCTATACAAATTGCTCCGGATGATTTTTTAATTCCTGATGGGGATGACGTAGAGCGTGTTTTTGAAATCGATCCTATTGACATAAACTGGAATAAAGTTAAACAGACACTTTTAGAAATTCTACTTGAACAAAAATATTTTAATCTCACAGAAGATACAAAAACATGCTTGGTATATTTAGTGTCCATGCTAGGAGAGGAATCTACACAACGTCTTGATGCAAGCAGTCTTTTTAAAAAAGTAAGTATTGCTAATACTCCAAAAGAACTTTCTAGTTTACTATCTTTTTTAGATACTACCAGTCGTGAGATCCAGCTAAGTTTAATTCTTTCATTTATAGATTGTATGCCGCCATCCGCTCATGGATTTAGTGAGATAGCAACGTGGGCAATCCAAAAAGGGGGTTGTGATGAGGTGTTCAACGCTTGGTTAAAGAAAGGAAATGATATCTGCTGGAAAATCGTGCTAAATACAAGAGTTCAACCTGATGTAATAACCTCATTGCTAAAGAACATGCAACAACTAAGCCCGCCCAATCAAATCAAGATTTTGACTCAAACCACTCCAGATGGCTGGAACCCCTTAATGCTTGCGGCACGATATCAACCTAGTGCAGTAGCACCATTGTTATTGTACATCCAAGAACGAGACCCGGCCAAACTAAGTAAGGTTTTGACTCAAACCAATGAAGATGGCTTGAATGCCTTAATGCTTGCGGCACGATATCAACCGGATGCCGTAGCACCATTTTTAGCGTGCATCCAACAATTAGATCCGGCCGTCCAAACCATGGTTTTGACTCCAACCAATGCAGATGGCTTGAACGCCTTAATGCTTGCTGCACGATATCAACCTGCTGCAGTAGCACTATTTTTAGCGTGCATCCAAAAACTAAAACCGACCTTACAAACCACGATTTTGACTCAAACCACGCCAGATGGCTTGAACACCTTAATGCTTGCAGCACGATATCAACCTGCTGCATTAGCACCATTGTGCGCGATGATCGCAACACTTTCAAAATGCAATATAAACAATATTTGGACTAAAAAAAATACAGCTGGCTATAACGCCTTAATGTTTGTGGCACGATATGAACCTTGTGCACTAGTACCATTGTTGGAGAGCATCCAACAACTGCCCCCGGCGGTCCAAACCACGGTTTTGACTCAAATCACGCCAGTTGGCTTGAACACCTTAATGACTGCGGTATTCCGTCAGCCTAATGCCGTAGCACCATTTTTAACGTGCATCCAAAAACTAGACTCGCCCGAACAAATCACGGTTTTGACTCAAATCAATGAAGATGGCTTGAGCGCCTTAATGCTTGCGGTACGATATCACCCTAAGGCAGTAGTAGCATTGTTGGAGGGCATCCAAAAACTAGACCCGGCCGTCCAAACCAGGGTTTTGACTCAAATCATGCCAGATGGCTTGAACACCTTAATGCTTGCGGCACGATATCACCCTGAGGCAGTGGTAGCATTGTTGGAGGGCATCCAAAAACTAGACCCGTCCGTCCAAACCACGGTTTTGACTCAAATCACGCCAGTTGGCTTGAACACCTTAATGACTGCGGTACTCCGTCAGCCTAATGCCGTAGGACCATTTTTAGCGTGCATCCAAAAACTAGACTTGCCCGAACAAATCAAGATTTTGACTCAAACCAATGCAGATCGCTGTAATGCCTTAATGCTTGCGGCACGATATCACCCTAATGCAGTAGTAGCATTGTTGGAGGGCATCCAAAAACTAGACCCGGCCGTCCAAACCATGGTTTTGACTCACGCAACTCGAGATGGCTGGAACGCCTTCATGGTTGCAGCACAACAACCTGATGCAGTAGCACTACTGTGCGAGATGATCGCAATACTTTCAAAAGACGACATAGAAAAGATTTTGTTTAAAACCAATAGAGTTGGCTTGAACACCTTAATGACTGCGGTACTCTGTCAGCCTAATGCCGTAGCACCATTTTTAGCGTGCATCCAAAAACTAGACTTGCCCGAACAAATCACGGTTTTGACTCAAACCAATGCAGATGGCTGGAATGCCTTAATGCTTGCGGCACGATATCAACCTGATGCAGTAGCACTATGGTTATTGTGCACGCGTATTGCAACACTTTCAAAAGACTGTATAAATCATATTTGGTCTCAAATCAATGCAAAGGGATGGAACGCCTTAATGCTTGCGGCACGATATCAACCTGATTCCGTAGCACTATTGTTGAAGGGCCTCCAACGACTAGACCGACCTGAACAAACCAAGGTTTTGACTCAAACAACGCCATATGGCTTGAACGCCTTAATGATTGCGGCACGAATGCGACCTGATGCGGTAGCACCATTGTTGGAAGGCATCCGACAACTAAACCGTGAACAAATCTTGGATGGCATTCAACAACTAAACCTGGCCGAACAAATCACGGTCTTGACTCAAATCACTCAAGATGGCTGGAACGCCTTAATGCTTGCGGCACAATATCAAACTGATGCCGTAGCACCATTGTTAGCGTGCATCCAACAACTAACCCCGGCCGAACGAATCACGATTTTGACTCAAATCAATGAAAATGGCCGGAACGCTTTAATGCTTGCGGCACAATATCAACCTGATGCCGTAGCACCATTGTTAGCGTGCATCCAACAACTAACCCCGGCCGAACGAATCAAGGTTCTGACTCAGATCAATGAAGATGGCTTGAGTGCCTTAATGCTTGCGGCACAATATCAACCTGATGCAGTAGCACTATTGTTGGAGGGCATTCAACAACTAAACCCGGCCGAACAAATCATGGTTTTGACTCAAACTAATGCAGATAGCTGGAATGCCTTAATGATTGCGGCACGATATCAACCTGATGCCCTAGTGCCATTGTTAGCGTGCATCCT
>JAKFUY010000215.1 GCA_021732495.1 Legionellales bacterium
GAAATTAACAATACCATTTTGCCTTTGATATTCACATATCGTTATAGGTCAAAATAAACGATCGTTTATTTTGTATGGCTAAGTGCCATTTGCAGAATAACTCTGGTTCAAAAGCAATTCTATTTGCAAAATAATCCTGTTTCATCAAAATCTGTTTG
Source organism: Legionellales bacterium (assembly GCA_021732495.1). Taxonomy (GTDB): domain Bacteria; phylum Pseudomonadota; class Gammaproteobacteria; order Legionellales; family Legionellaceae; genus UBA2653. Next base: position 159 of record JAKFUY010000215.1, read on the forward strand.
CAAAATAATGTTAGTTCATTTGCAAAATAATTCAAGCAGAGCTGAATCTGTTTTCAAGCCCCAACACATACCCCATCTCAAACAGTGGGAAAAAAATCTTAAAGGTGATGTTGCCTGCGAATAAAGGCTAAATCGACTCCGGATGGTTGTATGTCAATCCTCCGGATTTTTTTTGCCCTAATTTAGATTTAGCTTATGCATTGGGTCTGGTGTGCAATAACCAAGTCTCATGCCCAGCAATTTGTTTTGCAATAATTGCCTTTCTCATTCTAGCTTCTGTAGCATTAGGTTTACTAGAGAAAAAAGTCCATTTCATTCCTGGCTCTAAAGGATCTAAGGAGTTAGCTGCAGCAATTTTTCTTTGTTGTTCTAAGGATAGTTTTGTTCCCCTGCATTTTTTTTCAAAATAAGCTGTAAAATCAGTAAGGTTCTCTAGTCTCTTATTTTTTTGTTTTAAGAGTGTACCGAGTTCTTGACGCAATGCTGTATTATCCTTTTTAAGTTTTTCATTAACAGCGTCTAATTCCTCTTTGGCTGATTTATTCGTTGCATCGGCTGCTTTTTTCAAATCCAATACAGCTGTATCTTGCTCCAAATCATCTATTTTAAGCTCCCTAAGACGATGATGGGCTTTTTCTATGGTGGTGTACTGAAATAATGCAAATACTGCTTCGGGAACTTGCATTTTAAACCATTCCAATAATGAAGAATGAGAACAAGTACCATTGGTTTGTAAAGCTAGATATTTTGAATCATCATGCAGTTTGCCATCGTGATATAATTGAAGAAACTCTGCATTCATTGCTTTCTCAGATTCCTCAGCTTTAATAATGGTAGGCTTTAGTATTTTTTCAATAAATTTTCGCTCAACAACCTCATCGAACGATAATTCACTAGTTACCTTGATTGGGCGTTTTCTATCATCATTAAACAGGAAATTAAACCCAATAGTTTTCCAACTTTCGAGAGCGCCTGTGCCGCCTCCAGTATTAATTACCTTAAAAACAAATCCAGTACTGCCACGGATACACTCAACGACAGTCGCATGTCCTCCTCGCGGGCTTATGAAACCACCTGGAATAATCAATGATGAACCCAATTGCAAATTCATCATTGATTGTTGTACTTGATAAGTTAAATCAGATACTAAGTGGTTTTCTACTTCTGGAGTGGCTTGATCTAACAAGTTAATCATGCGTACTTTATCCATTTCATTAGCTAAATCGGAACATTGATTTAGTTTGGATTTAATACTCATTAGTAACGTTTTATTATGTTTATCAAAAGCGCTCTCTTGTTGCTCAATAAACTCATCGATATCTTTAGAAAAATCATGGTATGCTTGAGAGCTAGATTTACCTTGCAACACCTTATGGTGATTTAAATCAGTAGTACCCATTAAATGATGAGAAAGATAACTTAGTTTATGTTTAACAGGATATAAATCGTATTTATTCGTTAATAACTGTTTGAAGCTATGAAGCCCAAAGAAACGGGCAATACGAAATATCCAATTGGGAAAATGAATATTATCATAATTGGTTAATGCCGCCGTGTGGGCATTTTCAATCTGTTCAAATGCATCTCGAGCGTTACGTTCTTCTGGTGTAAGCATAAAACCAAAAAAATTAAGAAGCTTTTCCCACCATTTTTTACCACTCATGTAGGAAGTTTTATAGATTTTTAGTGGTTGTAAAAGCTTATCTAGATATTCGAATTGGGCTTGTGCACTAGTCTCAGGCGCCTGTTGATAATTCTGAAGCAGCTCCAAGGCTTTCTGAGTAACTTCTTCGAATTCTTGGTGCCACTCTTTCTGCTTTAAGGTGGATTGCTCAGAATTGATTATTTCTATGTCTTGAACATATTCCGCTAGTTTTTGCCTTGCTATTACATCATAAATCATAACAAATTACACACAAAGGGATCTTAATTTGCCCATATTATACGATTTAATTATGGTCAAGTCCAATTTTTGCTGTAAATTCCCATTTATCCGTCCTATCGAGTTAGCCGTGTTGACGGCGGTATAAAAGCGCGGAAATATGGCGCAGCTTTATGTTAAAATCTAGAGCATATAGCTGATATTATATAAAGCCAATTTGTTACTACGGCTTTGGTCACCAAACTGCCGTGCCCACAGCCTTCGATAAGCATAATTCATTCGGGTGCTGTCAATGGTACGCTTCGCCATACTTTATTTTCTAAAATCTAAAGATTGAAACCAAAAATAAAGCATGCCATTGACAGAATCAACTATGTGCAAGCTTTTTGATTTTAAAACGGAATGTCGTTTTCTGTATGATTTGTTCTTGATTGGTTATACTCGTATGAGCTCGCATGATGTAGCATCTTATCAAAGTAATTCGCTTCTAATGTAGTCGCCAGATCTTTAAAAAATAAAACCAATTGGAACGCAGCTTCATCTGAGATTTGAGCTGGTAAGAGTTGTTGTAATTTAATATTAATCATGATTTCTCCTGGTCTCGTTGTGATAAAATATTGGCATTGGACTCTTTTAATCGTAACCGCTCAGTTAACCACACTCTTTTCAGGATAAATGAGTTCTGGTATAGCACGTGCAGCCTCTAAATCCTCTGGCTTCACATTAAAAGGCAATAGTGCTTCCATTTTTTCAAGGGTATCAGCTTGATGCATGTAGGTTAGCGCATGTTTTAGCCATGCAAAGATATCGACTTGATGGGCTTTGCAGGTTTCTATTAAAGAATAGAGGGTAGCACCTGCTCTGGCACCCTTATCATTTCCATGAAGTCGAGTCAACCAAGGGAAATTTCATCCCTTAGTTGCTCACAGAACCGTACTTGATAGTCTCCCATCATACGGCTCTTAGTCACGCA
>JAKFUY010000195.1 GCA_021732495.1 Legionellales bacterium
CAAGAACACACTCATTGTTAAACCAGGGTATCTATTATTACAAATGTTTTAATAACTTTAAAGCGCATGAACAAGATGCGTTATTGACAGTTTTCAATGAACTTTTGGTGACACAACCCTACTGGACAGAGCTTTTATTGAGCATTTAAAAAATGAGGGGATTCTTAAGGGTGTAAGCAAGTGTTTTAAAGGCGTAATGCAATTTACTCAAACGGTCAAATCGTATCAGCAAGCAACGAAACTTATCTTCCCAAGCAAATACTCGTTCAATGGTTTGAAAGCGCTCTGCAAAAATGTCTGGATTGAATAGCGGCTTACGACCGCGTTTTGTTTTTTTCTACTACGTGGATTCGCATTAATATTGGGTATCATTCCCCGATTGAATATCGATTTTCGATTTTCCCAGCAATCGTATACCCCATCCAGACTAACAATCGTTCCTTTTAAATCCAGGCCTATGGCGCGGGCGAACTCCGTCACCAAAGGCAGTGCTTCTCGAAATAATGGTGATTCATTCCGGTTGCCAGGAGCTTTAACAAACGGAGCAATTACATTACAATTTCTGTCGCAGAAGGCAACAATCTTGTCACCCTTCATGTGTTTGTGCCCACTATAACCAATGTTATCTCCACCTTTTTTAGCGGATGTTGTCGTCCCCTCACCATGGATTACGCTGGTATTTTGCAGATCATTTTGGTGAAGTTTAAGGACAGACCCAACAAAAATAGCATTCATGCAGCCGTCCGATTCCCATCGTCAAAAAACACTGTAAATGCGTGTGTAGTGGATCTCGGGACGTCCTTATTCATCTTTTTCAATGGGCAGCTCTTACCATTGGCAGCCAATATACAAAAATTTCAGTATATAACCATATGACCTGTATAACGATAGTTTGGATACAGGGCCCCGCTTACCAACAGTCAGGTGAGGCAAGACAAATTCCTCGAACTGTGTGACTTTCAATTCAGTGGGGATCCTTTGCTGTCGTTGACGTTTAGCCATTTCATCATCCCAAAGAATATAATTCTAGGCTATTCCGTTGAGGTGCGCTAAAATCAATATGTGCAGCAGGCTATAGAGAAATTCACAGGGTTCATTAAACCCACTACCAGTTGACACTAAACAGTATTCCACGGGAGTATATAACAAACAGTAAAGAGTACGTTGGGTTGCGAGCCTTAAAACGTTAAAATAAATACAGAATCATTAATGCAGATTTCATGCTAAAATAGTGTCATCTAAATAAAAAGGTGTTGTTGTATGCGTTATTTTAACTATGTGACCCAAGAAGATGAAGATATCCGTACAGCCGTTTCATTTTATTTAATTTGCACCAATGCTCAAACACAGCGATACAGTGTTATTGCATCCCCACAGGATACCCTTACGTTACTATCATGTCCTTTAACCCGAAGTGTTGAATATTGGCCTATTTCTCGCCAACAGATTGAAAATGCACCACAGGCCAATCTATTTCCCCAAGGGCATTTGCGCGGGGAACCCTTGACGCTTGATGACGTTCAAGAATATTTTAAATTTAACCCACAAATGATGTATCCACAGCAATTTGGACACGTGCAACAGATGTTAAGAGCCTATGTTGTCGGTTTATTCATATATCAGATGCCAGTAGTGGCGGAAATGCCCAGACCCGCAGAGCGGCCTATCGCTGCTGGCACATGGCTTAAATATGGTTGTTTGCTGGCATTGGCTGTAGCTATGTTCAGTATTTCTTTTGCCTTTTATTCGAATTGTCAGAATCGTCGCGGTCTGTAGCAAGCGTTAGGTTAGTGTGTATTTTCGGTTTGTGTTTCATTAATCTCATGAAATAAATAAGCGCCCAATCTTTGTGGGATCAAAAATGGTGCAATATATTTTTCAATCAGTGCACAGGGTAGTGGAAAGGGGTTTTCCTTAAGCGTTAACATACAAAGTCCTAGCATCATTTCATAGCGGTTAAGCTTGATATGGGTGAGTACCAACCAAGATAGATCATCGATTAAATCGGCTGGCTTTTGTAATTGAATCCTTTTAAAAGTCGAGGATGCTTGCTCTAAACGGGCCAATAATAGCGCATTGATATCGATTGGTGTGGGATTTAAATACATAAAAAAAGATTTTAGAGTGGTATTGGCTATAAATGCTTTAATCGTTGCCTCTAGAAGTTGTTCACTCCAAATATCCAGTGTGGTAAAAGTGGTATTGGCAGCCAATGCAATAGCACCTTCATCGCTAATTTCATTATCAAAAAAATACAGTGTTTGTAAAATTTGGTTTTGTGATAAGGCGATGGCACCTGTATTGCCAATTTGGTTGCGTCTGACATCAAGCAAGCTAAGATGTCTATTGCGCGCCAATGCAATAGCACCTTGGTCGCCAATTTGATTAAATGAAAGATTGAGCTGTGCTAAGCTCGTATTTCTGGCAAGTGCTTTTGCACCTTTATCTTTAATGGCATTAAATGAAATACTGAGTTTAACAAGGGATGTATTGTGTTCAAATGCACAAGCGCCTGGATTACCGATATCATTTTGTGATACATCGAGGATGCTAAGTTTGGGATTTTCAGCCAAGGCCATCGCACCAATATTGCCAATTTCATTGCTTGAAATGTCTAGCCTTGTTAGGTTTGTTCCAGCTAATGCAATCGCACCTTGAGGGCCAATATTATTTCCTGAGACATCGAGAATCACAATATGGGGGTGTTGAGCCAGTGCTTGAGCTCCATCATCTCTGATATCATTGACCGAGATATTAAGGTCTGTCAGTTTTTTGTTTTTAGCCAAAGCGATAGCACCGCCGCGTGTTAAATGATTGGCTGAGATATCAAGTGATAAAAGGGTTTGATGCTTTGCCAAAGCGCATGCACCATCATCACCCAACTGATTACTTGATATATCTAATATTTTAAGAGAAGTTATTTTTGCCAATTGATGTGCACCAGCTATCCCGATGGCATTGTTGGCAAGATAAAGCGCTGTGATATAGGGATTACTTATTAG
>JAKFUY010000204.1 GCA_021732495.1 Legionellales bacterium
AAGCGTGCCATGCTATACCCTAGAGGAAGTGCTACCAACCAAAAACTAAAAATAGAAATCATCAACGTAAAATGTGTATCTCTAAGCGCGCGCAAAGCACCAAACAATGCTACTCGACAGGCTTCAAAGATCTGAAATAGGCCACCAATCATGAAAAATTGTTTTGCATGATGCACCATATCCGCATTTTTTGGATCATGTATATCAAAATCCATTGCAATCATTAGTTCTGGTTTTATAAAACACACCAAACTGACAGTAAATGCTAATATAACCGAAATCCAAATACCAGAAAATGCTGCTTTTTTCGCATCCAGTACCTTTCCAGCGCCCAATAAGTGCCCCATACTGACCGTTACCGCTTGAGCAATTGAAAAAATAATTGACATTAAGACACTCATAAACTGTAACACCACCTGATTAGCGGCAAGGACTGCATCACCTAATGTTCCCATTACAAAAGTTTGTACGAGAAAAAAAGCGACCTCGACACTATACATTAAGCCCATAGGGATACCGGCTTTTAAAAGCTCTGTATAAAATCGTGGATTGTTTAAATTTAAAAGTTGGTGAAAATAAGGATAATGGAGGCGTCTACACCATAAATAGATTAACAACACCATAAAACTTATTGCCGTGCCTATCGTCCACCCCCATCCAGCACCAGCAATTCCCATGGCCGGAAAGCCCCATTTGCCAAAAATAAGAAGATAGGTTAACCCAATATTTAAACCTGAACTTAAAACACTAAACTTTAAAAGCAATGAAGCTTCACCCAGTCCCATTAGAAACTCTAGAAGCGCTATCGACATAAAACTAGGAAGCATACCCGGCACTAAAGATTGTAGATAGACACGGGATAAGGCAACAAGTTCTTCTGACTGACCAAAATAAGAAAAACTATCCGCCATAAACCAAAATAAAAGCATTGATGGGATCACTAACATCACAGAAAGTCGTAATCCATCTCGCAAGACATAGGCAATCATCTCGCGATTTTTAGCACCATACTGATAGGCAACCAACAGATTAATGGCGGCCAATGCACTAAAAAATATTAACCAAAAAGTACCTGCCAACCAGCTTACCAGAGCACCTGCAGCCATGACATTGGGTCCAAGCTTCGCTAGAAACAAGGTATCAAAAAAGAAAACTGTCGATTCCATAAGGCCGGTTAAAACCAATGGCAGTGCCAACTTCAATAATGCCAAAATTGCTGGCCGACCTATGCTAAACATGTTCTCTCATATTATCGTAGGAATTATTTCTTATTTTAGGCCATCATGACAAAATGTTAAACCTAAATATTCTCAAACAAGCCCTTTAAGTCATCCTCTGTCAGCGCAGATCCAGTTGATTGTTTTTTTTCTAACAGCCCATCAATTAAAGCTTTTTTTCGTTCCTGCATGGCTAAAATCTTTTCTTCAACGGTATTTTTGGTTACCAGTTTATAAACAAATACGCCTTTTTCTTGGCCAATTCGATAGGCTCTATCGGTGGCCTGATTTTCAGCTGCAGGATTCCACCAGGGATCATAATGAATCACCGTATCTGCGGCCGTTAAATTCAAGCCAACACCGCCTGCTTTTAAACTAATTAAGAATAAAAATGTATGACCTTCTTGAAAACGTCCCACCAGTTCAGAACGATTTTTAGTTTGACCGGTCAACTTTAAATATTCCATCCCCTCTTCATTCAGACTTTCTTCAATAAGAGATAACATTTCAGCAAAATTTGAGAATAGCAGCACCCGCCGCCCTTCCTCTTTGAGCCCTCTTAATAAAGCCATCAGTTCCTGTAATTTTGCAGATTCTAGAATCTTTTTATCATTTCCAGTCTTCAATAAGCGCGGATCACAACACACTTGTCTTAACTTTAACAATGCATCCAAAATTACAATATGACTCTTAGAAAAACCTAGACGCGCAATTTCTTTTTGTATTTTGTCATTCATCACAACCCGAATCGTTTCATAGAGATCTCGTTGCTTGCCCTCAAGTTCTACATAACGGGTCATTTCGACTTTTTCTGGTAATTCCGTTGCAACCAATGATTTCGTTCTTCTTAACATAAAAGGATGAATCATTTTTTGTAAACACTTTTGACTGTCTGTATCTCCCTTTTTTTCAATGGGATGCCTAAATCGCTGATTAAATTGTTTTAAATTACCTAAAAACCCGGGCATTAAAAAATGAAACAATGACCATAATTCTCCCAAGTGATTCTCCATAGGCGTGCCTGTGAGACATAAACGATGCTTGGCTTTTAATTGCAAAGCAACTTGGGTAGAAATGGTCTTGGAATTTTTAATATATTGCGCCTCATCTAAAATCAGAAGATGAAATTCATGTTCAAGCAACAATGCTTTATCCTTAACAATCAGTGGATAGGTCGTCAATATCAAATCATAATCCAATAGGTCACCAAAAAGATCTTTCCTTTTGCTCCCATGCAATAATAAGACCTTTAAATCAGGTGCAAATTTTGCAGCTTCCATCTGCCAATTAAACATCAGACTGGTTGGTGCCACCACAAGACACGGCGTTTTCATCCGTCCTGAGACTTTTTCACAACTGATATGTGACAGCGTTTGAATGGTTTTACCCAAACCCATGTCATCGGCTAAAATTCCACCGAGTTCATACTCTCTTAAAAACTGCAACCAACTGAGGCCTTCTTGCTGATAATGCCTTAATTCTGCTAAAAATCCTGCAGGAGGGGTAATTTCTTTAATTCCTGAAAAATCACTAAGCTTTGCAGCAAGAGAGCGCTGACGCTCACCACCAAACCATCTCAATTCACTGGCGCCAATAGCGGCTTCAATTTCTAATAATCGTGTCGACTCATATTTAGACAAATGCAACTTCTCATTGTCCAAGCCATTACCATGGAGTATTTCGACCAATGTTTTACAAATGGCCGATATCCGCTCGACTGGTATTTGTACAAGATGCTGTTCATCAAGCCTTAAATATGTGGTTCCCTCCATATTTT
>JAKFUY010000108.1 GCA_021732495.1 Legionellales bacterium
TGTTTGATTTAAGGGCGCCTCTAATGTACAATTAATATTCATGTATTTCTGAGGGGATTAAATGTAATGGGGCTAATTTTTGAAAAAAAGCTGAATTTCTTGGTATAATACGTGAGTTACTAAAAATACGATTAGCTGATGTAGCAGAAATACTCGTTGGATTCGAACCTAAAAATAGATTACAATCACCAGAAAGTAGATTACGATCATTAATGTTTTTTGAGTATCAGCTAACGCTTAATGACCTGCAAAAGTGCTTCCTTGAGTCAACTCCTGACAACATCAATGCTCATTTAGAGCAATTTTTATCTGCCCGTTGGGAGCGAATTCGTAACAGTAGCATGTGTTACACACAACAACCCATTCACCCAGTTAATCTATTGTGTCTGATACTTGCAATAGAAATATTTCCACCTCTAACACCAGAGTCAGAATTTACTGCACTAGCGCCCAACGCTGGCCCTTATCTTCTACTGATGCCAAGCATTGAAAAATCGGTGGATCTTTCCGACACGAATATACATGACTTTTGTTTGCATGAGTTTATATTATCCGATAATGAACGGGTGTTTATACCTCTGGCTGATTGTTTAGAGTACGCTTCAAAGTCACCAGACGGTCAGTTTCGACATGTAGTGGAGTTAGATAAGTTCTATCCAGAGTTAACACCTAACGAAGTCGAGCGTATTTGCCGTCACTCAAAACAAGCAGATGAGTTTTATAAAGCTATTATTGCATTGAAACATCAAAGGCTTGTTGCTGATGATATAGGAGCTAAACTAAGCCAATTGGCTATACAATTGAGAGGTGGGAGTGTCAGGGTCGGGGGAACTGGCAAAGAGTTTGATGCCGGTGCTGAAGCAACTGTAGGTATTCAGAAATTCCATGAGTATTGGGAAGCCTTATCTGAGCCACAAAAATTAGCTGTTTTTACCAAAACTCCCCAACTTAAGGAAATCCTTGGCCGATTATTTAGACCGGATTCAGTTGATTATCAAAGTTCTACATATTGTGTATCGTTAATTGCCGATGAACTTGATCCGATTATTTCTCAATATGATAATAAAAAGCACAGCGACCTTAAATTGGAGGTTGAAGTAAAAAAAGCAGCTTTCACAAAATTCATAGAAGATGTGTTTCCCAATCCTGCTTTACTAAAAACGCAAAATAAGAACTCACCGAAACATATCCTTCATCATCTTTTTAGGTTATCTGTGTCGGAACAATTCAATATGTTTAAATACTGGGGTTGTGCAAATGCATTGATGTATGCTCTTAAGTATGAGCGTGAGGCACTGGCTGAATTTGACTTCACAGCGGTATCAGACAAAGCTATCCTTAATTCTGTGGATCATAGCGGCTTTACGCCATTAATACTTGCTGCTCAATTAGGTGAAGATGAGATTATTCGTAAATTGTTAGAGTCAGGCCTAGTAGAGATAAATGCACATGATGATAATAGACGTACAGCATTGCATTGGGCTGCCTGTCATGGTCATTTTGAGTCTGTAAATCGTTTATTAGACAATGAAGCATGCCTGGAAGCCAGAGAATATGAAGGTAACACCGCTTTAACGCTTGCAGTTAAAGGTGGACACCAAAAAGTAGTTGCATTATTACTCCAAAGACATGCCAGAGTTGACGCTAGAAACAGCTCAGGAATGAATAGCCTCGATATAGCTGTAGAACGTCATCCCGAACTAGTTGAGCCTATTGTGATGAAAATGTCAACATTACCTCAGGCTGCTCAAAAAGAGTGTCTAGAATATTTATCTTTCGTGGATAGCCCAGACCCGTTTCTAACTCGATATCGTGAATTTCCCAATACATTATTTTTTGCGGCCAACAAAAAAACTCTGCATTTGTTTGAGGTGCTGATTGGTAAATCTCTAGAAAATCCCAACCAGGATATCCTAAATGCTAGGGACTATAACGGCAATACGCCATTAATACTTGCTGCTCAATTAGGTAAAGATGAGATTATTGGTAAATTGTTAGAGCCAGGCCTAGTAGATATACATGCATATGATAAGAATAAACGTACAGCATTGCATTGGGCTGCCCAGCATGGGCATCTTGAGTCTGTAAATTGTTTATTAGACAATGATGCATGCCTGGAAGCCAGCGAAGATGAAGGTAACACCGCCTTAACGCTTGCGGTTAAAGGTGGACACAAAGAAGTAGTTGAATTATTACTCCAAAGAAATGCCAGAGTTGACACTAGAAACAGCTCAGGAAAGAATGCGCTCGACATCGCGCTGGCGCGACGGGGGTATTGGGAGTATAAGTTTTTTCCTAATTGTGATCTTGTTGAGCCTATTCTGATGCAATTAGCAAAATGTTCAGAAGATGTTCAAGCCGAGTGCCTGAGGTGTGCCTCCGGTGGCCCTTATGATAATGTATATAGTTATACCTTTACAAAAAGGCCGGATCTATTCGATTATCTCATGCTGTCTTTATCATCTATGAATACAGATGCCCTCGAAAGTGCAATAGATCGACATCCCGAACTTATTGAACCTATTCTGAGGCGATGGGCAATATTGGATCCGGCTCTTCAGAACAGGTGTCTGCTTAAATTTAGTCATGAAGCTTATGATGATGTATATAGTTATGTCCTTACAGAAAGACCGGAGTTCTTCAATAGTCTAAATTCATATGAAGAACCTGACTATATTTTAACTGCTATGCGATTTAATGAACATCTTCAATGCATTTGCACGCATTACCAGCTGATGAAGGCAAAATCGCAAGATAATTCAAATTACATCATTGCAGCTGAGGCGGCTAAAACACTGTTAATTGAATGTGCTAAGGCAAAAGACGCACTTGGTGGTAGCCATGACGTGAATCAAATACGCCTATTTCAAGAAACCTGTAAGCGTGCTATTGAAAATGCTAAACCTGTGTTAAAAAAATATCGCGAATGGGGCAAGGTATTGGCAGCGTTTCTACTTGTAATCATTACGTTTCCTATTTCTCTTCCCTT
>JAKFUY010000188.1 GCA_021732495.1 Legionellales bacterium
CCTTACGGTCCCCAGCTTTCCTCCTCAGAGATTATCCGGTATTAGCTTGAGTTTCCCCAAGTTGTCCCAGACTTCAAGGTATATTCCTACGCGTTACTCACCCGTTCGCCACTCGCCACCCACATAACAAGTTATGCTGTGCTGCCGTTCGACTTGCATGTGTTAAGCATGCCGCCAGCGTTCAATCTGAGCCAGGATCAAACTCTTCAATTTGATTCCTAAACTATTTTACTCTTTTGACAAAGTGCCCACTCAGTTTGTTTTCTTTCTTCTTAATCATCGTGTCTCTCGGGACACTGCGAATTCTACGGATTCCTGAGTTAATGTCAAAGGTTTTTTTGTTTTTTTTTCGAAATAGCTTTTCTTAGCAAGGTATTGGTTCAATTAGGGATTTTATTGTATTTTTTGATACATTTATAAGAATTATTCATGATTGTGATATAATTACTTTTTACTTCCAACTTTTACTTATTATGAATTTTGAAACTTTACTTTCTTCGCCTACTCCAGCTGTTATCTATTCTCCTATAGTCCGTGCTCCACAGGCGCCAGGGAAAAAAAAATCTGAGTACTCACCATCAATCTACAACTTCGATTCTTTACATACATTAATAGATGACCTTAAAAGTCTTGTGCTTGATGAAATGGAACCTGAGTGTAAGACCAGTATACGTTATATCGTTAAAACTAACGGTAACATGTTATTCGCACAAGAAGGACGTCCTGGACGCTTCATTCCTGCTCATCGTCAAATGAGTTGGGATTGCTTAGCAGCTGGGAATATTTTCTTTAATGATGACTTTACTGAAATCATTGCCATCAATAATCAAAGTGGGGATTTTAAGCCTCAACCTCACTCAATTATTTGGCCGCTTAAAATTTTATTAACGTCCTCGCTTGCCTTTTCTCATGATTTTACCCTGCGTATTTATAATGCTGATCAAGTCCATTATATGAAATGGACTGAACAAAATAAACAAGACCTCTCTGCATTGCAGCTGACACCACCTGTGGTATCAGTTCCACCTGTATTACCACGTGTTTCTCGTCAATCTTTTTTTGATGCAACATCATTTCTTCCTGCTGATAAAAAGGCGGGACCTAAGAGAAAATTATTATAAAACCAAGGACTCTCCTATGAAACCCGTTTCCAGCGAAGCTATCCAACAACTGTTTACCCAGTCCCGTTCTTATTCAAGCTGGCTTCCCAATGCAGTCAGTAATGAAACCTTAGAGTCCATCTATGATCTAATGAAATGGGGACCCACCAGTGCCAATCTATGCCCTGTGCGTATCGTATTTGTTAAAAGTGAAGTTGCCAAACAACAATTAATCAGTACGCTTTCTCCGGGTAATATCGAAAAGGTAAGGTCCGCTCCTGTCACAGCCATTATTGCCCAAGACATGCAGTTTTATGACAAAATCGATATTCTATTCCCCCATATGGTCGCTTTTAAAGAGATGTTTCTGGCAGACGAAAAGCTTGCACAGTCCACAGCCTTTAGAAATAGTTCCTTGCAAGGTGCTTATTTCATGTTGGCGGCCAGAGCTTTGGGTTTGGATTGTGGCCCCATGTCAGGTTTTGATAATGCGAAATTAGACGCCCTGTTTTTTGAAGGAACGTCTTGGCGTTCAAATTTTATCTGTAACTTAGGCTATGGAGATAGAAGCAATACCCATACAAGACTACCAAGACTTTCTTTTGAACAGGCTTGTATCATTAAATAACAGGAGTTTAATATGAAAGTCCTTTGTGTGTTATACCCCGATCCGATAACAGGCTTCCCCCATAATACTGACTATGCCAGAGAAGGCTTACCACAGATTACTCACTACCCAAATGGCCAAACATTACCGACACCTAGCAAAATCGATTTTACACCAGGTCAGTTACTGGGCTCAGTTTCTGGTGAATTAGGCTTGCGAGCATTTTTAGAAGCTAATGGACATCAATTCGTCGTTACCTCTGATAAAGAGGGACCACACAGCATATTTGCAAAGGAAATCGTCGATGCCGATGTCGTAATCTCTCAACCTTTCTGGCCGGCTTATTTAAGCCATGATCTCATTGAAAAAGCACCACAATTAAGGTTAGCGATTACGGCTGGCATTGGTTCTGACCATGTTGATTTAGATGCTGCAATGAATAAAAATATCACTGTTGCTGAAGTCACCTACTGCAATAGCATTAGTGTAGCGGAGCACACCGTCATGATGATTTTATCCCTTGTACGCGACTATATACATCAGCATAAAATTGTTTTGCAAGGTGATTGGAATATTGCTGATGCTGTCATGCGTTCTTATGATCTAGAAGGTATGGCTGTCGGAGTTATTGGTTCAGGTCGGATTGGTCAACGCGTGTTAGAGTGCTTAAAACCGTTTGGTGTTCATTTACACTATTTTGACAGACATCGTTTAAGTCCTGAAATTGAACAAAAACTCGGCTTGACATTTCACGCCAATGTGAAAAGTTTAGTTCAAGTTTCTGATGTCGTATCGATACACTGTCCATTACATCACGAAACTGAAAATCTTTTTGATGCGAAAATGATCTCGGCCATGAAAAGAGGCTCTTATATTGTCAATCCAGCGCGAGGTAAAATTTGCAATACGCAGGCTATTGTCAAAGCCCTTGAAAGCGGTCAATTAGCTGGTTACGCGGGTGACGTATGGTTCCCACAACCTGCTCCGTCTGACCATCCTTGGCGAAGTATGCCTCACCAAGCCATGACTACGCATACCTCTGGCACATCTTTATCTGCACAAGCAAGGTATGCTGCCGGTACTCGAGAAATACTAGAGTGCTTTTTTAGTGGTAAGCCCATCCGTCCTGAGTATCTTATCGTGCAAGGTGGACGTTTAGTGGGAAGCGGCTCTCATTCATACAGCTAAGCATCGATTAAATTAATTGTATGTTTTTAAATCGATGCTTACCCACTTGGATCAGATAGGCTTTATTACGTTCTGCCACCCAATC
>JAKFUY010000067.1 GCA_021732495.1 Legionellales bacterium
TATTTAAAAATGAATGAATAAATACTAAGGCTATTTTCAAAGAATGGATTAAGCCTGCTTTTTTAGATAAAGCAGCAGTATCACTTTATCTAAAAAATGCAGGAATGAGCGATTTTTAAACTAAAATAAAATTTTTATTGATTTTGAGAAGGGTTCATTTAAACTGAAACAGGAATTAACCAATCATGGTTAATTTTTTAATCACAATCGTTAAATACTTATGAAGTAAAACAGATTTTACAGAAGAAACGATGCTCTATCTTATCAGGCATATTACGCTAAACATGTTAAATAATACAAAAAAACAATATAAAAATGTTGGGATCAAAGCGTTGCGTAAAAAAGCCGGATGGTTAAATGAAACGCTTAGTGCAATTTTAAAACAAAATTTTTAATGGGACAGCCCTGACTTCAGATTGTGGCCGCGCGCAGTACATAACACTTCTACATGTAAAATTCCTCTTGTTTTGGTTTACCATCAAATAATGCAGATGTCTCGGATAACAATAATCGAGTTTCGTTAATCAAAAAATCTTTAAATTTATCTTTTTTTAAAGTTCTTTCCTGAACATCTAAAGGAATAAAGCGTGATAGTTCATTATTAAACGCTTCGCTATAGATAATTTTTTCAATATTTGCAAGAGTGGTTTTAAGTTTGGCTGGGTAATCGCTAATTTTATAATCATTGATTTTGGATAAAATAAATTGTTTGTTGATAGAACTTCCGCGTTGCTTTAGCCAGCGTAAATCCCAAATATCTCTATGACGTACATATCGGGTTGTATTAACTAGAGAGATTAATTTGTCAGCCATAATTTCATCTAAACTTTCTGTCATGACTAGCACGTCGCCATAACCGTCAGGCAAGAAATCATAATTAACATTCAGCGCTTGCGGTGTTCTTGTATATGCAGGGATATTGCATACTTCGATTTTAATTTTTTGTTTTGGCAAGTCTTTTCGAGTTGGCCAAGTAGTAATCGCAATTTGCCATTTATCTACCTTAATTTCTTGAGACTTTGGCTCAATAGACATTTCTGCTGGTTCTTTGACCGACACCTCCAAACCATATCGAGACGCGATATAACCTTCAATACACTCCTTCATATCCAGTAGTTTTGCCGTAGTAAAATCATAGCCCCCAGCAAAATCGAGATCCTCGCTAAAACGTTGAGAACCGTAACATAGACGAAGTGAGGTGCCGCCTTGGAAGACTAATTTATCGAGTAAGCCTTGTTTATCCAAGGCAAAAAGCAAATCATAATGTAATAATTCTTTCTCAATCACTGGCCTCATATTTGCATAGCCTTCCTCCCTCATGGCAAGCTCTACTAATACATTGAAATCTTCTATGTTAATGGCACTAGGTTTAATCATACGAATTCATCCATATTAACTAAATTTAGATTACGGCCAACTCGTTTCAGGTCTCTCAAAGCAGCCTGTTTAGTGGCCATCCTTAGCGGACGTTCATTAATTTTGGTCGTGTTATTAAGGATATCCTTGACTGTCCGCTTTGTATGGGTAAACTCAATAACGCCATAGGCTGTGTTGTAGGTGCCTTTTCTGCCTGTTGTCATGAGCGTTATTCTATCAATAGGAATTTGTGAGATGATGCCATATTCAGATAGCATTGATTCCAAACTGACATAATTGTACTCTCCTCTTCTAAGTGTTTTTGCAATATGTTCGACAGCATAACTATTAAATTGCTTAGCATCCTCATTAACATATACATTTCGGCAAGCGCGTTTAAGTATTCCTGATTTTACCAGACGTTTCAGTCCTGCATTGAATGTTTTAAAGGCGTCATCGGGAAATAGCTTAGATAGATCTTGATTAGTAAAGATATATTTGCCGTTTCTATCTTGTTCTTTCAGTACTTTGATAGCGTGTTCTTTTTGCATGAGCAAACCTAAGTAGACGTTTGTACACTATAATTATAGTATAAATGTCTACATAAATCGATTTTTTAATTAAGTATACACTAGTGCTAAATTAATGTGGTACTTATGTATACTTAATGTTTTATTCAAGGGAGTTGGTCTTCAACATCTAAGTATTGTGCGACAATATTTTTAAAAATTAATCTTCGGCTGTTAACGCAATTTAGAAATGTCCGGTTAGTACTCTCAGAATTATCCCCTTTTTTGCAAAACCACAATCACATCGACTAATTTTAATCCACGTAATATGATGGTAACGTATTTTTTTGTCTATTTAAAATGCAATTATTTACTCAGTGGTGCGCATAGATGCGCACCTTTTAAGTCCAATCTTGCTAGCCTCCGCGGCAATGAGCGGCAGGGTTTAATTAAGATAAGCGATAGCGCTACCTTATCGTTACAGAACTCATATCAATCATGGGCAACCAATCCAGCTGAAGAGGTCTGGGCAGTAGTTTCTCTTCTATTAAGCATGGCATCCATAATTGAGTTGTTCTCTTTTGTATCGACCCCCTTTTTTATTGCTCTTTGAGATACTACTTTGTACTCAAGAGGTTCGTTGTCACATATAACTTCTGTGGTTCCATCAACGTGATTACAAACTGTTACAATTTTCTGTCGTAATCGATATCATGTGGTTTCAGTTGTAATTTGGTAGCGGCAACGATCTAAATGAAATTCTAAATTCTTGCTAAGCTTGCGCTCTGAGTGAACACTTAAAATTCTTTTTAATCTCTCTTTGTCATGCCTAACGGGAAGATGAGCATCTTCAGCTGAAGCTGGTTCAACGCCAAATCGCTGGTTATAGTCAGTCATAAACTCCGGCGCATAAGCATTCCCAGCTTCTATGCTTGAAATGTTACGAAGACGTAGTGACAAGGGGTTAAAACCGCATTTTGTGGCCGCGCGCAGTATATCAGGAAACTATTAAGCAGAGCTTGGCTGCGAGCGCCAAGAAGGACGCATCTGTACCGGATTGCCCTGATTAAGGATAATAGCCATTGTTGTAGCACAAATATGCC
>JAKFUY010000138.1 GCA_021732495.1 Legionellales bacterium
TGTTTCTCTAGCTCCTCAAACACTTGCAATACTGACTTGTGCTCGGTTGCAACCGTAATCAAATGCTTACCTTGACGTTGATAAAATCGAGCCGCACCGAATAAAGCTAAATTATTTGCTTCGGTAGCGCCAGATGTAAAAAAGATTTCTTCACTTTTAGCCCCAACCGTTGATGCAATGCTTTCTCGGCTCATCTCCACCGCTTTCATCGCCTTTTGTCCTAAGCAATTTTGGGTCGATGATGGATTGGCACACCACATCGGATCTTGCATATAGGGCAACATGACATCAAGCACACGCGAATCAATGGGTGTCGATGCCATGTAATCCAGATAAATATACGTCATAACGTTTTCCTGTGTTTCTGAATCTGGGTTAAAAAACCACGTAAAATATTCATTTCACTAGCCTGCATGGCACTTCTATTGAATAATCGCCTCAATTTAGGCAACAAACGCTTAGGTTCATCGGCGCGCATAAATCCAATCTCAATGAGAACTTGCTCTAAATGATGATAAAACTGTTCCATAGCAGCTACAGGAACCACTAAAGATTGCGGCTCTGGCAGCCCGCCCACTTCCAAACTTTCTTGAAATAATTCATAACCAATAATTTGTACGGCTTGAGCCAAATTCAAGGAATGATAATCGGGGGAGGTGGGGATGGTAACCCCTCCATGACAACACCATAACTCTTCGTTAGATAGCCCCGTCCTCTCTCTGCCAAATACAATGGCAATCTTAGCCGATGCACTGGTTAAACTTTTGCACTGCTTAGCTAAATCCTTAGGTGTACGCATTGGCCATTGCAAATCGCGTGCGCGTGCCGTACAACCAAATACATATTGGCAATCAGCAACCGCGTCTACTAAATTATCAGTGACACTTGCTTGTTCTAAGAGATCTTGAGCACCCGATGCCATGGCCGTAGCTTCTGCATGGGGAAAATATTTGGGTTGTACTAAAACCAAATGCTTCAAACCCATGGTTTTCATCGCACGTGAAGTAGCCCCAATATTACCGGGATGCGAGGTGCCTACCAATACTATTTTAATTGAATCTAACATCATCCATCTGGTTTTAAAGTTTATAATCATTATTTTCGCTGAATTTGATACAAAAGGCCATCATCAATTTCGCATTTTGCACGTAATGATCTATACTGAAATTAAGGACCTTTCATCAAAATAAACATGAATAAATGGACTTTTTTGTTGTTTTCATTCTTCGTATTTAGCCAAGAAAGTTACGCTAAAACAGATCTTGAGCGCTATCATGAATGTCTTGATCTACAAGATGAGTATCTTAAATACTGCAATGAATCCAGTTGTGTTCGAAAGTATCATCACCGATATAAATGTATCCTCAAAAAAGGACCGCGCCTTCGTCCGCATCATTTAAGATAAGTTTTTTATAAAAATGAAGCATTGCATACTTAAAATTTACATCAATATCTGATAAAATCATTTTTTTGTTCAGTTGATTAAAATTTTATGGAACCATTAGTTAACGTTGCGGTGCAAGCTGCGCGACTTGCCGGTGATTATATTCGCCGCCAACAAGATCAAGCATCTTTTTTAGACATTCAAATCAATGCCATGCAAGGTGAAACCACCACCGTTGATCTCCACGCTGAGCAATTGATTATTCAAGCGATTCGCAAAAAGTTTCCGAAACACAATATTCTTTCGGAAGAACAAGGTTCCGTAAACCTTGACAGTGATGTCACCTGGATCATTGATCCCTTAGATGGCACCCGAAACTTTCTCCATGGCATTGCCCATTTCGCTGTCTCCATTGGTATTCAAGTTAAAAACCAAATCGAACACGCTGTTATTTTAGATCCTATTCGTCATGAATGCTTTACTGCAAGTCGAGGACGAGGAGCGCAACTGAATAATCGGCGTTTACGTGTGAGTAACAAAAATGCCATGCCTAGAGCATTAATGGGCTATGGAAAACATAGTCTACTCAAAAACAAATCCCCTGAAGTACAAAAATTCATGGAAAACGCATTGAATCATAGTAGTTTAAGACGCATGGGTTGCGCCTCTTTAGATCTCGCCTATGTGGCAAGTGGTCGCCTAGACGGTTATTTTGGTATCGATTTACAACCCTGGGATAGTGCTGCAGGCATGCTTATCATAGTCGAAGCAGGTGGTGTAATCACCGATTTCAATGGTGTCAGCCAATCGTATTGCCCCAATCAACTGCTGGCAGGTAATATTAAGTTGGTTAAAAACATGGTCACCGCTTGGAAATAACTAAACTTATATTGTAAAGGATTTTTCATCTTGTTTCTTATCTCTATAACGGCATATATTTAAATTGACAGCCTTTTGTCAATGAGGAGTCGTAAGCTAGGCTCGACGCTCATTGACAACCCCAAAGCCTAAGGGTTATTTTCTAGCTACATAATTGCTTCAATGCATCAAATCGGGCGAGTCTATTTTTTTAATCAAAAATACACTATATGCTGTCATTAGACCTCGTATTTGATTGCTGATTGTGGTGCAAAGAGTCACATATAAGTTCAATTAATTATGGCCTAAAATTGCCGTCGTTTTCTGAGTCGAGCGAGGGGAACTTGTCAGCACAAAAATTCTCCATAGTAGCGCTTTGTCCAGATCGTTCGCCGATAGCAGCTGATACATGCTGAGCAGGAGGTTGAGACACTTTAAAGTATTGTGACAACAATGGTGGAATATCTATTTTAAGAGCTGCGCCACTGGCAGCTGTTACAGGAGTCTCTTGTTGGGGATGAGCTGGCTTAGTAAAAGCACTACTAGCTCCACCAGTCTCTTCTCCAGCAGCAGGTATTCCGTGCACATTACAAAAGCTTGTCTTATAAACTTGAACTTTTATAAGTTTGGGATCGAAAGTGAATCTTTTTGGTTCTGGATCTACAGGCAGGACATCAGGCTTTTGTATAACAGCCCATAGTTTAGCGGCATAATTTCCAGGA
>JAKFUY010000147.1 GCA_021732495.1 Legionellales bacterium
TAAATTGGGCAAATAAAGGACGCATTCAAGGCTTTTACGATGCAAAAGGGCACATTGAGCACATGCTTTTGGCTCAAGGTTACCAAGATATTCGATTTGAAAAAGCAGCGCATGCCGCTTTGCACCCTGAGCAAGCAGCAGAGATTATAGTGAGTGGCGTTGTATGCGGGTTGATGGGTGTTTTGCATCCAAAGCTTGCACTTGATATTGCAAATGCCCCCGTGCTTTGGCAGATAAACCTAACCCATCTTCCCGTTGTGCCTAAACGCAAATATCAGGGGTTGTCGAAGTTTCCGTATACGCGAAGAGATATTTCATTTGTGATCAGTAAGACCGTCTCTGCAGACTCGATATTAGCTGCTATCTATCGGGCAGGGCCAAGTGGCATTCTCAAAGATGTCACTATATTTGATGTGTACCAGGGGGCTGAGATCCCAAATGACATGGTGAGTCTCGCTGTAGCTTGTATTTTTCAAGATTCAAATAAGACTCTCAATGAGCAAGACATTTTATCGTATCAAGGTGCTATACTTAAAATACTTTCGGATGAATTTGAGATTAAATTAAGGGACGGACAATGAGCGCATTAAGCAAAGCTAATTTAGCGAATTCTTTAATTGAAGAATTAAAAATTGACAAGCATGATGCAAAAGTTTTTGTCGATAGCTTTTTTGAGGGTATCCGACAGAATTTATTTGTTGGGCATGATGTCAAGATGTCAGGATTTGGGAATTTTATTCTGAGGGATAAAAGTTCTCGCCCGGGCAGGAATCCTAAAACTGGAGAAGAGATTCCTGTCAGTGCTAGAAGAGTAGTGACCTTTCGTGCTGGAATGAAGCTAAAAGAGATTGTTCACTCCTTTACCAAAAAGGAAAAATGATGTATTATCTGAAGCACATTTTTGTCTGTACTAATCAAAAGCCCGAAGGGAAAAAATGTTGTGCGAATTCTAATAGTGAAGAAATTACGCAATATATGAAAGAAAAGATGAAAGAAATGCAAAGCTTTGGGCCAGGTAAATGGCGGATCAGCCGCGCTGCTTGTTTGGGGCGCTGCGAAAAAGGTCCTTGCACTGTAGTATATCCAGATAATATATGGTATCGTATTGCAAACTTCGCAGATGTTGATAAAATACTGCATCAGCACTTGCAAATGGGGCAACCCGTAGAAAAATTGCAAATTTTATAAAAAAATTAGTGGAAACTCTTGTTTCTAAGTTCTCATTTGGTTAGAATTTTGCGTTCTTGTATTGAATCTGAGATTCTGGCGGTACGGAGTATATGACATGAAAACATTTAGTGCCAAGTCACATGAAGTGCAACGTGATTGGTATATAGTAGATGCCACCGATAAAGTTCTAGGTCGCCTAGCATCGGAAATCGCGCATCGCTTACGCGGTAAACATAAAGCAGAGTATACCCCGCATGTGGATACTGGTGATTATATCGTAGTAACCAACGCTGAAAAAATCAAAGTTACTGGTAATAAGCATGAAGATAAGATGTATTATCGCCACACAGGCTTTCCAGGCGGTATTAAATCAATTAACTTTGCTAAATTGCAGCTGGACCACCCCATCCGCATTATTGAGAAAGCAGTTAAAGGGATGCTTCCCAAAAATCCATTGGGCCGAGCAATGTATCGAAAACTTAAAGTGTACGCTGGTCAAGAGCACCCACATGTTGCCCAACAGCCAAAAGTACTGGATTTAGAAGGTAAACAATGACAACAAAGAAAATAATTCAATTTTACGGCACTGGCCGTCGTAAAAGCTCCTCAGCACGGGTTTTTTTAAGGCCTGGCAAAGGAAATGTTATCATCAATTCTCTACCCATGAATGAGTATTTTGTGAGAGAGACCGATTGTATGATTATCAGACAGCCTCTCGAGCTCGTTGAAATGCTAGAAAAGTTTGATATTACTGTTACCGTACGTGGTGGTGGTATGTCTGGACAAGCAGGCGCAGTTCGTTTAGGTATCGCTCGTGCTCTGGTTCAATATGATGAGAAAGATGTTCCTGCTGATGCCGAGCCAAATGAAAACAGTTTCCGCAAGCAGTTGCGAAAAAATCATTTATTAACACGTGATGCCCGTCGTGTTGAGCGTAAAAAAGTTGGATTGCGCGGAGCAAGAAGAGCAACCCAATTCTCGAAACGTTAATATTTTTTCAAAAAAAACCCTGCAAAAGCAGGGTTTTTTTTGGAACAAATTAATGCTTGATGTTATTTTCCGTACGGTGCAGCAAATCCAGTAATTCTCACCGGAACTCTTTGAGCAACCGGTTGTGCGAGTGCTCCATTTGAAGAGAAGAAACCAAGAGTTGAAGCATTGCCTAAATTAACGGGGCTTGGGCATACGGCTGCTGTTGAGGGAATTAGTGAAGGAGACTGAATTCTCCCTTCTTGATTTCTGCACGCTTCTAAAGCTTTAATACCTGCTCCATTCTTTAATACACGAGGGCTGCCAATTAATGTCTCAAATAATTGAGCATCTTCGTACTTATCCGTTTCCTTATCATTGGTTGGGCTTGCAGCTGGAACCGACATCGGTGGAGTAGCCGAGGGCCGAGTGTGCACAACAGAGGTTGATTGACCAGTTGTAGTTAATTCAGGACTGGCATTTCCGGTTTTCTGCGCTAACTTAAACATTTCCACATTTGTATTCTGCATAATAACTCCAAAATTAACTCGTTATGAGTTTTTATTATACAATAAAAAATGAAAATAAAATAGTAATCTGTATGTTTTTTAGCAACCCAGCAGTATTTTCTTTGTTGGTCTTATGATTATGGGTTTTTTCCATTTATTTCCTGAGGGAAAGTATTTTTATATTTATGGATCTCAGTTGAATAAGTCAGTCCTACTGAAATTCAGCTATGCCCCTTATCAATTTATGGTATGTAGCACCTCTGGTGCTCACTAACCCCTCATTTTTAAATGCTCAATAAAAGCCCAGACCAGT
>JAKFUY010000005.1 GCA_021732495.1 Legionellales bacterium
TTTTTATAACTAAAAAAGGAGAAAAGACGTGAAAATGAAGTTTGGGCAAAAAATTAAGGCCTTCGTTGTAGGCTCTACAGGGGGTGGTTTTGACCTCAGGGGCTTGGGCTACTGATAAGTTAGCTGAAGCCATCAACGGTGATGTTCAGGATATGCTTGGAAGTGGCTCTAGCTTTTGGAAAATCTTTATCTTGGTTGACATCATTCTTGCTGCAGCAGTAGCGGTTAAAACCAAAAACCCTATGACTTTTTTAGGTGTTTTGGCAATTGCTTTGGTTCCTGGGTTTTTAATTAAAACCTTTGTGTTTTAGTGGGTTTTGGCATGAGTAGCCCGGTTAGTTACAGACTTGTGAAGCATTTAGACCAGCCGCAACGATTTTTGAGTTTAACGGTAGATGAGGTCGTGATAGCAATGCTTGGATTAATGCTAATGGTAGCAAGTACTCACAAGCTGTTGGCCGGGTTATTTTGTGCAGGATTGTGCAGTGGGTTGAAGTATTTGAAACAAGGTGAAACACCTAGGTATTTATTAGTGCTTTTATATTGGCATGCGCCGAAAGAGGTTTCACAAATGATTGTATCAAAACTTCCTTTATCACAGTACAGAGTCTGGATTGGATAATCATGAAGTTTAAATTTCAACAAAATCAGCTAGCCCAATTAAAAGATAGATTATCGATGATGGTGGTTTTGGTTTGTGGGCTGCTGATTGCAAATATTTTGTTGGTGATGCTGGTGTTTTATATGCACTTTCATCAACGCATTGAAATTACCCCGTTTTTTTCTAAAGAAGGTTATGTAAAAACCGAATCTTGTGTAGATGCTCAGTATTTAAAGCTGATGAGTGAAAACTTTTTGTTTTTAAGACTTAATGTCACGCCAGAAAGTGTTGTGATTCAGCACAAACAGTTGTTGTCTATGGTCTCTAATAGCTCTTATCAAGCCTTTTTAGCAATATTGGAAAATGAAGCTCGATTGATTAATCAGCAAAAAATTTCCAGTCATTTTGACATCACGCACATTCAAGTTAACCCCAAAAACTTAGAGTGTAACATCAAAGGTTTAATGCATCGCTCGGTAGGTATCAGAAGTCTAACTGATGAGCGGTTGCAGTATCTTTTAAAGTTTAAATATCAGTTTGGCCGATTACAGTTGGTTAAGTTTGTACAGGAGAAAATTCAATGAGTATTAGATTAATTGGAGCATCTTTTTTGTTGCTGAGCTCATGTGCCAGTTTTGCTTTAACTTCTACGCATTTTAAAGAAAATGCGGATTTGAATGTGGTATTAAGTGATAAAAATTATAATCGACTGGTGGTTAAAGGAGACAAAATCACCCAAGTACATTTCCCTGAAGGCACGATGGCAGTTAGAAACGAACCAGATGGTGGAATGTATGTTATGGTTGCTAATCCTGAGCCATTTACCATGTTTGTGACCACAGAATTAGGCCATCATTTCTCGCTCACAGTAAATACCGAATCAAGCTTAGGTAAAACGGTTGAATTTATTGCCGATAATGCTGCCCCAATACCTCTAACCAGTGCACAAAAAGTTTTAGCGCAATTACCAAAGCCTCAGGAATTACCTTTGGGTGTCACGTCTTTAATGACAGGCATGATTAACTCGAAAGTGCCAAATAGTTTTGAATCTTCGCGTCATTTTGGCAAAGTGCTGCGACTGGGTCATGGGTTGAATTTAACACCAAAGCTTACCTATGCCGGCAAAGATTTGAAAGGTGAGGTGATGGAGGTTTACAACTCGTCATCAAGCCCAATTGATTTATCAGAAAGCTGGTTTTCAGGGCCAAATGTTAAGGCGATTTCTTTATCACAAACTGTCTTGGCACCAAAACATACGGCAAAAGTTTACCGCATTTTGGAGCTGGCAAATGTCTAGTTTTGAGCTTAATCAATACTTTGCCAAACTGCAGAAACGAAACTTGATTGTAGGCGTTGTTTCTTTGTTGTTAATTATATTTGCAATTGTTTTTTTAATGTCAGATGACAAACCTAAAAAGTTAGCTAAAAAAGAAGAGATAGATTTAGTTGGTGTGATTGATGAAAGTTTTAATCAGGCTAATGCGACCAGTGCACTGACTTCGCAACAAGCTGAACTTGAAACGCTAAAAACTCAAATCACCCAGCTTCACGAGCTTATTAGCAAAAACGAAAAAGCACATACTGAAAAAACCAAAGCGCTGGCTTCTAAATTAGCAAGTACTGCTGCGAAAACACCGGTAATCGATGTGCCAAATATTCAGCTTGCCTCTAATCAAACCAATGTTGCATCCGATGCGAATACGCCTTGGCAGGCACAATTGGCTAAGAAAATAAGCCGGCAATCAGCATATGGAGCATCGTATGCCGCTCGTGCTCATCAAGTTCATGCGGTAACGTTTAATTATCATAAAAAACATAAAAAACACTTACAAAACCCAAGTAACTACGTACCAAGTGGCACTTTTGTTAAAGCGGTTATTTTAGGTGGTGCAGATGCCGATGCCTCGGTCAATGGGCAATCCAAGAATAACGGTGTGATGTTATTTAAATTGGTCGCCCCCGGCACGTTGCCAAACGATAGATTATCCCACCTGCAAGGCTGTTTTGTAACAGCAAGCTCATATGGCGATATTTCCAGTGAAAGAGCTTATGTGGTTTTAGAAAAATTATCTTGCGCTGAGCCCGGTAGACCTATCATTGATAAAGCGGTTACAGGATGGGCGTTTTTTGGCGGTAAAGTTGGCATTAAAGGCCAGCCTTTAATGCGTGATAGCAAAATCATGCAGTGGGCTGGGGTAAGTGGTGCTATGTCTGGGGTTGCTGCAGCTGCCCAATATTCTCGCTCTGTACAAAGTATTAGTCCTTTGGGTTCGGCAACCACCGTTCCAAGCAACAATATCGCGCCATATGCAGCTTATGGTGGAGCATCAAAGGCCGCTGAGCAGTTA
>JAKFUY010000153.1 GCA_021732495.1 Legionellales bacterium
ATATCGTCCAGGTCTTGCTGATTTATATATAATCCTACTATAATAGGATTATATATAAATGAATATTATTTTTTTGATTGAACCTACTTGAATAGGATTTTTATGGTGAAGCAAATTAAAAAGTTGAATACGCCAGATCTGCAGCAAGTATTTACTTCTCAGTTATTAGGTCAGGCAATTAAAGCGAGGCGGACGCAAAGTCATTTACGTTTGGAAGATGCTGCTGCGCTATGTGGAGTTGCCAAGCAAACCTTGATGAAAATAGAGCATGGGCAACCCAATTGCCAATTGGGTAGTATATTACAAATTTGTTCGGCATTGGGCATCAAGTTAAGCATATTGCCTTGGCCGAGCAAGGATGAGGTTGACAATGATTGGCAGTGAATATGTGTTGGATGTATATTTGGGTCGTCAGATTATTGCATCATTAACACTTGTTAATGATAAATTGAACTGGACTTATCATCAAACTTGGCAAAACACCGGTTATGCTATTTCTCCTCACGTGCCCTTGCAAGGTGATATTTCATCTATTAATGTGCAGCGGTTTTTACTAAATTTACTCCCAGAGGGGCAGGGGTTAGATGAGTTGGTTCGTTATTTTCATTTAAGTCGTTTCAATACATTTGGACTTGTCAAAGCCTTAGGTATGGATACCCCAGGTGCATTGGTATTATTAGCGTCTCAGCAAGTCCCACCTGAGAGTGGAACATTTCGTCTTTTGACGCATGATGAAATGGAACAACGGTTAGATAGCCGAGATGAATTTAGTTTACTTCTTTGGGATGGCAAGCCGCGACTCTCAGTTGCTGGTGTCCAGGATAAAATTAATGTTGTGATGAATTGGGAGGGTCAATTGGGTTTAGGTGATGGGACATTGTGCTCGACCCATATTCTAAAGTTTGAGAAGCAAAGATATTCGCATTTGGTTCTAAATGAATTCATCACAATGCAATTAGCAAAACAATGTGGGTTGCAGGTGGCAAATGTAAAATTATTATATTTTGGCAAGCATCCTGCTTTGCTTGTAGAGCGATTTGATCGAAAATTATTGCCCAGCTCAGAAGTGCAACGCCGTCATATTATAGATGGTTGCCAGGCGCTTAATTTATCACCCGATGAGAAGTATGAGCGGCAGTTCGGTAGAGGCAGGGATGTTCGGGATGGTGCGAGTTTCATCAAATTATTTGATTTTGCGAATTTGTGTACCAATCCAGCATTAACAAAGCAACAGATGCTTGATTGGGCGTTATTTAACCTTTTGATTTTTAATTTTGATGCTCATGGTAAGAATATCAGTTTTTTTGTAGGTCAAAAGGGGATTTCACTGTCACCATTTTACGATTTAGTTAACATTAAGATGTATCCGGATTTTGATCATGAGATGGCAATGGGGCTGGGTGATGCATTTGATGCAGATTCAGTTCATGCCTATCAATTGGCAGATTTTGCTGATAGTTGTAAGCTACCTCGGACTTTGCTTGTCACACGACTTCGTTTGTTAATTAAACAATTGATAGTTGCCGTAGATATAGAGATAAAACAGGTGGTCAGCAATGAAGAGGAGAAAGAATATTTAAGGCATTATCAGTCGATGATATGTGAGCGTTGTAAATATTTTCTTAGCCAAATCGATGAGATAGTTTCATTCGAATTATAGGTGCGTCGTGGTTAGAGATGAAACGCAATTACGATTTTCTGGTCGTGAGGCAAAAATATTTTTAACAAAGTGTTGATTATTTTAACTGAACTGGTCTATAATTAGGCATTTGTGAGCTGGTTATGAATACATCCTGGGACCCATTACAGAAGAACGCATTGTGGGCAAAGTACTTGGCCCAGGACACATTGAGTCCTGACGGACCTTATGAAAGATTTTGTATTTTTTTTCATAAGAACTCGTCACTATCTGAGTATGAAGCTGAGCTGTCTTTGATGAGATCTATAACACCGATAAACAATCACTCTTGGAAGTTGTATTATTTTTTGTGTATTTCTGGCGCTATATATGCGCTGTGTGCCGGTTTTGATGGTATGTTTTCAGTGCTCTCGGTTATTTTCCCACAACTGCATCTGGGATTGCTTGTTGGTTTTTGTGTATTATCTGCACTTTGCGCTTTAGGTATTTTTATTGTCAGAGATAAACCTTCTGTGATGGATGCCTTGGAATTGCCATCTAAGGAAAGTGGTAGTGTGGTGGATGAATATATTTTTAGTCTACAACGGTATATGCACCTGCAATCAGAATGTTTGCTTGATTCTGAAAAACTCTCTAGTAATGTAGAGTATTTAGGGTATTTAAAAAAATCGACTACTCATTTAGGTGACATTTTAGCGGATAAAAAAGAGCACAATAGTCAAATCCAACAAACTTGGCACGTTTGGCTTCAATCGAGTTTAGTGGTTTTTATTGGTGGTTTGCTGTATTTTAGTGATGGATTTTTTATAGGCCAAAATGTTGCATGTCTTTTTATGAGTCCTTCTCTCATGCTAAACATATATATTGCTGCTGCAATAGGTATATGTGCTTTGGCTGCGTATTGGTTTGTAGAGCGACAATCTTTAGAATATTATCTGTATGGTGTGTTGTTTACGGATCAAAACTTAACGGTTAGTATGCAAACTGAAAATCATCAAGATTGTCGAATTATTAGGCTCTTGTAAAATTCAGGTGGGTAGGTAAGCAGAATTGAGTTTGGTAAAATCCAACCCACCTGTGATTAAGTAGATAATTGTTTTAAAATGCTTAGCCTTATAACCACGCGCTTTTCTTTTGGCAGCCTGAACGACCGCATTAAGTCCCTCTAACACGCCGTTATTGATCTGTGATTTTTTCCATTGAACAATCCCATCCCAATGATTTTTTATTGTTTTAGCAACTTTCTCCATGGGGCTTAATTCACTGGCTATTGCCCAAGAA
>JAKFUY010000052.1 GCA_021732495.1 Legionellales bacterium
AGTCTCCTTGGGTCGTACCTTGAGACTATCAACTTTCCGTGGCTCACTCTAGCTTTTTTTATAGTTTATAACCAGTGTTGCACTTCGAGGTTGAAAGGGCGGTTGACTTCATTTGAATGGGAGGAAGTGAAGTCGCAAATTGCGACCTCACCTACCCCTTTAGGAGGAGGAAAAGTACGGCCTCCTAAAGCTTTCACGGAGCGTGGTCTGTATATGCTGGCAACTATTTTAAAAAGCCCCCAAGCAGTAGAGACCACTTTAGCTATTATTGATACATTTGCCAAAGTTCGAGAATTAAGTCACGTCATTAATCAGGTTCAATCTCTGCCTGAAAACTCACCAAAGCAAAAAACGTTAATGGAGCATACCGGGGACTTAATCATGGATTTAATCATTCCCGACGATGAACTTGAGGTTACGGGCACAGAAACAACATATGAGATGAACCTCGCGATATTCAAAATAAAAAGAACTGTTAAAAAAAGCAAGTAATGTAAGCAACTCTGTAACGTTTTGCTGTTTTTTGTTGAAGTGAAGTGGAGAGGTAAAATATTAATGATTAAAACTGGAAGAAATGCGCCGTGCATATGTGGTAGTGAAAAAAAGTACAAAAAATGCTGTTTATATCGTGGGGTTTCAGTCCCAGCATCTGGAGCTCACTCGAAAACATCAGGACAAGTATTAGTAAAGACATTAACAGATGAGCTTTTTCAGCCTGTTCGAATTTATTATATCATACATGATGAAACAGGCCTACAAGAGAAATTTAATCGATTAAGATGTTTTGAATATGATGCAATTTTAAATGATTGGACAATTCATTACTCTGATGAAGCCGCCAACATCGGCTTGAAGGTATCGCCGGAAAAAATACCTCCTCAAGCGCAACCATTAATTATCGCAACTATTTATATTGAAAATAAGCAGACTATGCTAATCGATGTTCGTTCAATTGAGCGAGCAGCACGTATAATTGAATTTATAAATAACCATGTTCCGCGCGAGATTGCTGAAGTCACCCATGCTTCTATTTATAATGAATTAATTACAGCGACTAATAATAACTCGGAAAGCTTAAGGGATATTGATTATGATGAAATATTTAGTGATGAAAATATCACAGTAATTGATCCGGATGCGCACTTTTTAGAAGCAGAAACGCTCGCATCACAATATGAAG
Organism: Legionellales bacterium; assembly: GCA_021732495.1. GTDB lineage: Bacteria > Pseudomonadota > Gammaproteobacteria > Legionellales > Legionellaceae > UBA2653. The sequence goes on from JAKFUY010000052.1 coordinate 1,181, forward strand.
ATAAAGCCGAAGCCTTTGCCATCATGGCTCGAAGAACTCAAGAAAAGGCTAAACAGCCCTTACCTAAGGCTGAAAAATTTCCAGTTTATTTTTATGATGAAGGAATTCAGCACTTTGAAACCGCATTTAAAATGCGGCAGCATATTGCCGCAGAGCATTTTTTTGGAAATAAGGATTTTTCATTTTATGATTTGATCCATAAGTTAGTTTAAAAAAACCAAGATGTATTTGCTAATGAAAAATTGGTTTAAGGATAGGTGGGAAATAGTTGAAATGGTCTTATTGGCCTAAAATATATCGACTTGGTCGAGCCTGGCTATATTCAATTTGATGGTCAATGCCTGGCTCACTTCGGTTGCATCTATTCAAGGTGATGATGAAGAGCGCACCATTAGTGGACGAGGTTGGGTTACAATAAAAAAGGATGAGTTATATGGGCATATTTTCATCCATCATGGAAATAAGTCAGGTTTTATAGCAAAATTGGCGGCTGACGAAAAGTGAAAAATGGCTGCATATTTTTGTCAATATATACTTTGTTTTCCCGCATAACTTCTGTTCTGGAATAAAATTTGCGAAAGCTTTATGGATTTATTTGGGCGATAGATCTACTAAATATACAGCAGGTTTGTTTTTCAATACAAGCCATGTGTCGCAATAAAAAACTTCATTCTATAGCGTTCAAAATACTGTCATTGAAGGCTGCGGTAGGAACAGGAGTTACCTCCGGCCCCTACCGCAACCCAGTGAACCAAGTCAAAAAGAAGTTATGGTTGATTTGATCGTAAATTTAATCAAGGAGCAATCGGGATTTTAATGGATCGTAACGATGGGGTTGATTATTCTGATAATATGCCACCTGCTAAAATGGTAAATTGCTTCATTTAGCCCCTAATAGCCAGCCATTTGATATTCAAGTCGCCAAATCGCTCATTAAAAAAAGCTCGGTTTTATTTGGACTAAATGGAAGTCATCATCTAGGCAAAAATGACTGAAGAACTACAGTTCCTGGTTAAGGATTGTTGGCGGCAATAGAAAACAAACTAGAGTTGTTTTAAAATGAATGTACTATATCCTGTTTTTATGTTGGGAGGCGAAAGCTGCAGACTGAAAAATAGCCTTAATGAACAAAAAATTTACCCAGGGTGGATCAATCCTAATGGCCATTGACAGCCGTGAGTTCCAGGGTCTCAGTGTGGAGAGGAAGGCGCTGGCCTTGGTAAAGCAGGCAGTTAACCCCATAGCTACTTAAATTGGTGGTGCGGCGTCCATAACATTGGGTATCTAATTGATTGATAATAAATAACTATTACAATGTGATTTTTGAAAAAGCCCCAAATTGACTCCCAATTATGATGAGTTTCCTCGGGAGTCTAACCCAATTCCAGAATATCAATCCTTAATGATGATGGGCTTATGCGACATTCTTACGACAAATCTTGTGACATAGTTGCGACATTCTTATGACATATTGTAAGATAGAGGTAATCGGAGGTTGTTTCGTGTTTAAGCCAAAATTTATAATCACCAACTCAATTGCAAATACGCTCACCATGATAGAGCGAGCACGCGGATTTTTAGAAGCGGCTACTCTTTCAGATGAATGGGTCGCTAAGATGCAGAACAAGGCTTTGATTCTTGAGGCGCATTTGAAGGTACTCAGCTTACCCTAGAGCAATCAGAGCAATTATGGGCAGGAGAGCATCTTGCGGCAG
>JAKFUY010000098.1 GCA_021732495.1 Legionellales bacterium
ACCGTTCGTAAATGTTTTGTGCGTGATGAAACTTCAATAACCAAACTTCAGAATAACACCTCAAGAGAAAAAACATTGGATGACTATAGGGAATATATCATTCATTTATTACCGACCTATCCAAACTTAAGTGCGGTTAAAATATTAAGAAAACTTAAAGCCAAGGTATCTGTTTAATTTCTGTGTTGGGAATTGCTACTTGCTTTGTATGGTCAGTGGTGCAAGAACATAGCAATGCTAATGATAAGCACGTTACAATCGCATTCTTCCAACTCCTCACAATAAGTCTTTTTATTTCAATAATGGTGGTCATAGTTGTTCTCTTATCATTTAATGCTTACGGTAGCTTGCTAATCACGTTGGCTACAACGAATTGATAGGCTTCATCGAAATTCCAATGCAACTTCGATGGCAATAGCAGGCTCATATCTACATGAAAATCACGATTATCTTTCTTCTGATCAAGATTTTTTATAAATTCTTCTCGCGAGATTTGTACATCGTTATAAGCGCAATACTTTGCAAAAATATCAAAAACTCGATTTAGGTTAATCAATTCATTGGTTGCTACATACCATATATCAAATAAATCTCGTCCTTTACGACGTTGATACAACGCACGTAATTTAGTCGCCATCAATTCATCCATTTCGTAAGTAATAATATCTGCTGTTCCCTTAAACCAATCTGAATCCATAGAGAAAGGAACCTTTTTTAAGGGAAGCACTTGAAAATGTTCGGTAGTATTGATTTCGATTTTTAGTTTTGAGGCAGACTTGTTTATCGATTCATATTTGTAAATCAGCTTTGCGCTACGCTGTGTGATTTTCCATTTGGGATCGCCTAACCATGGTTTTAATAATGCCCTGATAGCATCAATCGTTTGTCCAATTGGATCAGCATTTTTTTGGACGAAATCGATATCCTCACTGTACCTCGCCGGAGGGTTAATAAATAGCTTGTTGAGTGCCGTACCACCACGGAAAACTAAAGCATCTTTGATATGTGGATCGTTATATAAATCTACTAACGCTCTGCTTATAATGAGATCTTGTTCAATTTGGTCTGGTGTTTGCCATTTAACATGATTAGACCAGTTTTGTATAAAAATATTTGGGATCATAAATCGCTCTCAATTTCAGTATTTTCTATTATTTTCCATCTCTTGGATCTCGGGTAACCCATTTTTTCTATTTCAGAAGCAATGGGTATGTAATATTTCATTTTACCTTTTAAAAAAGCTTCTAAGGCTTCCATTATTTGAGCTTTTTTATCTTCATCCATGACATCAATTTTCTCTAAAATATAACCAATGCGTTGTAGTTGGTATCTAGCATTGATCTTTTCGGCAAGCTCTATCAATTTTTGCGGATTTATAGCTTCGGCTAATTCAGAAAAAACGGTTGCTATGTGGTTAAGCCCGCCCGCATGAGAAGGGTAATTGAGTAAGTCGATTGCAGTGAGCTCAGGTGATGCAACTTTAAGATAGCCAGTATCCACAACGAAATCTTGAGTTGGAAGTCCAGAGAGTGACTTTTTGTAAATAAACTCTATTTCAACATCACCAAAAACCAAATTACCACTCATCCTTTTATTCAACATGACTTGGAACCTAGCGGGTTTTTGATGGGTTGCACCATGAAATAACCCCGCTGATAACAGGGCAACATAATAATCGGTATTTAAATGCTTCATGAGTATGGGAATAAGTTGTTCTGCGGGTATACAACCGTATGTTTGATATTCAGGAGGCACAATGACATAAAAAGCTTTAGCGGGTGATACAAGGTCACCACTTTGAATAAGGCGATATAACGCCACCCTGGCATAATTGCGAGATACTTTGAATTCCTCCAAAACCTCTTTAATAGTGAAGGCTCGTTTCCCATATTTCCTGAGCTGTTTGATGTAAGACTGTAGATTCATATGATTACCATGCTTCCAAAATTACAAATAGTGTAATTATGAGAACATGTTACACCTGTTTTTGGGTGAGTGCAAGCAAAATGGTTGACTTTTTATGTCAGCATGTAGATATAATTACTCACAATGTAATTATAGCCACATAATAAACTTAAAAACATGCGAGTAATAGCTGAAGTTTGCCAATATATGATTAGGCATGTGACTAAAGTTACAAATAATGTAATTATACGGACATGCTATCTCTAAAAAAGTGTGTAACTAACTGTAATTTAGCGATTATGATCAATATGTCCTTTAAGTTACGAATAATGAAACCTAAAGGACATGAATGCGTCTAGCGTGTCCTAAAAGTGTCATATTTCGTTATTTTAAGGACATGGTAAGCGTATTTTAAATAATCGCATTATTATCGAAACCTGCTAGAATCGCTTTCGGTGAAGTTGACATTCCCCACCCAGTTTGGAGGTGGTTATTTTAAAGGATGCCAACCTCCGCCAGTTTATACTGCTCAAACTTTTGGGCGTCATTTTTAAAATCCAAAACTACCTTTTTATCCCCAGAGTTCATAAGATTTAGTGACTTTAAGTTGCCAGACACAATCGTAAGACAGTCTCTTGCTCAAAACACTGATATAGAATCTATAAAATCTTTCTAAAAAAAGCATCGAAAATTACTCTAGCAAGGAATTTCGCGTTCGTGCGGAAAGACAAAAGTGTTCCAACTATTGGACACAACCTAAATAAAAAGCAGGGGCTTACTGTCTCATCGTTTGGGCCCCAATAGATATCTTCCCGCAAGAACCAACCACAACTTTATTGAACATAATATCCTAAACTCCCGCCAAAAATTATACCTACATAGGCTCAATGATTGAAAAAGCGTTGTAAATTATTTTCTGCTCTTTTGTGAGTGGAAATAAAATTCGCGATCCATTTATATTTTGTTCTTTAAGTTT
>JAKFUY010000023.1 GCA_021732495.1 Legionellales bacterium
TCAGCAGTGCCTGAAAATACCACCCCGCATTCAAAAGCTTGCAAAGCAGTTTGTTGCCGATTGTAATTATACATCAACGTTTGCAACAGGCCTGGCCATAAACTAAGCCTCATTTGAGACATCTCTGGCGATATAGGGTTTAATAAAGCAATCGCTTTCATCTCAGGATGCAATAAGCTTTGCATTTTCGGATCTACAAAAGCATAATTAATCACCTCATGGTAACCCAAATGGACGAGAGCAGCGCTCCAATCTCTTTGTGCTTGTTCGAGTTTATTGATCACCCCTGGCTGTAGCATCCCATCAATTGCAATACTAGGAATATTTTCATAGCCAAACAACCTTAATACCTCTTCAACCAAATCAACATCATAGACAATATCAAAACGATGGGTGGGCACGGTTACTTGCCACATTGGCCCTTCCACATTAACCTCAAAATGCAAGCGTTCTAAAAGATGACGCATCTGCGTTTGATCCATCACAATGCCTGTACGCTTGGCAAACAATGCAGGGGATAAAGAAATGATTTTTTGAGCAGGAATATACTTGGGATTGCTGCCCATTGTAATGGGACCGGGCTCCCCGCCTACAATGGAAATCAACATTTCAGTGGCAAACTCTAAAGCACAATGCGCCAAGTCCGGATCAACCCCTCTTTCAAACCGAATGGCTGCATCAGAGCTTAAACCATACTGGCGCGCAACGCCGGAAATTTTAACCGGATTAAAAAAAGCACTTTCTAAAAAGATTTCGCTTGAATCTTCATCGACACAAGAATCTTCTGAGCCCATCACGCCAGCAATAGCTATCGGTTTACCGCCACTTGTGATAATAGGGGTGCCTGCAAACAAGTCGACTTTTTTACCACCAAGCAAAACCATCGTTTCACCAGAATTTGCCTCTCTAACTTCGATCTGGCTGCTTATTTTATGCACATCAAATGCATGCATGGGCTGACCTAAGTAGTACATTACATAATTAAGCACATCGACCACTGTATGAACAGAGCGCAACCCAATGCGACGAATCTTTTCTTTTAGCCAAAGCGGTGTTGGTGTATGGGGGCGTATATTTTTAATTTTTCGACCACAATACAATGGACTCCACTGTGCATGCTGAATATCGACCTCAAGCACTTCATCATGCTTAGGCACCACTGCCTTAATAGATAAGGGATGGTATTGACTGCCTGTAATCGCAGCCAGTTCACGCGCCAAGCCTTGCGCACTAAAACAATCGCCTCGATTGGGCGTGAGCTCAAAGCTATAAATATGTTCATTAAGTGCCAGGTAATCTCGAAAATCCTGCCCAACGGGCGCATCCTTAGGCAACTCCCAAATACCATCAGAGGAGTCTGCACACCCCAATTCTACGGAAGAGCATAGCATCCCTAATGAAGTTTCACCGCGAAGCTTTGCCTCGCTAATCTGAAGACCCTTTGGCAACAAAGCACCGGGCTTTGCAAGGGCTACTTTCAAACCTTGACGAACATTAGACGCGCCGCACACCACCTGAACCACTTCTTCACCATTATTAATTTGGCATACTGTTAATTTATCGGCCTGAGGATGTTTTTTGGTCTCAAGAACTTCAGCGACAACCACACCTTCAAATGCAGGAGCGGCCATAGTGCAATCATCTACTTCTAAGCCAGCCATGGTGAATTGATGAATCATCTCTTTGGAACTCAATTCAGATTTCACCCAGGTTTTTAACCAAGAATCACAAACTTTCATGTAGGACTCCTAAAATTGTTTTAAAAACGTCACATCATTTTCAAACATCATGCGCAGATCATCGATACTATAAGCAAGCATTGCTAAGCGATCTAATCCGATACCAAAGGCCCAGCCCTGGTATTGATTCACATCGACTCCTGCATATTCCAATACTTTTGGATGTACCATGCCGCATCCACCAATCTCTAACCACCCTGTATGTTTACACAAACGACAGCCAATACCCCCGCACTGGGCACAGGTCATATCCATTTCTGCGGAAGGCTCGGTAAATGGGAAAAATGAAGGTCGAAATCTAAATTCAATTTCACGCTCAAAAAAATTAGAGAATGCTTGTTGCAATATGAATTTCAAATGCGCTAAATGAGTGGTTTCATCAATCATTAACCCTTCCAATTGATGAAACATTGGGGTATGGGTCACATCCGAATCATGCCGATATACTCGACCCGGTGCGATAATTCTCAAAGGCAACTGTTGCTGATGAAGGGCTCTAATTTGCACTGGGGAGGTGTGGGTTCTTAACAAATGGCCAGGTGCAACATAAAAAGTATCATGCATGGCTCGAGCAGGATGATGTTGGGGAATATTTAAAGCGGTAAAGTTATAAAATTCTGACTCTATTTCAGGCCCTGTGGTTAAATCAAAACCCAAACGCATAAAAAACTCTGTGAGGCGATTTTTGGTTTGCGTAACTGGATGTAAGGACCCAATTGGTGCCATGAGACCTGGGAGTGTGATATCAATGGATTCAGCTTGAATTTGCTGCACCAATACCAGATCAGTTAATATGCATAATTTTGCTTCCAATAATTCATGAATGTTTTGTTTGACGATATTAATTTCCTGGCCAAGTTTTGGTTTTTCACTAGCCGGCAAATCTGACATGGTTTTCATGACATCGGTCAGGCGACCTTTTTTTCCAAAATAAGCAATACGTATATTTTCGATGTCTCGGGGATGCGTTGCTGATTCAATCTCCAGACTTGCCTGATGTTGTAATTCCAAAATACTTTGATTCATATACCTCACCTCAAAAAATAAGGAGGCCAAAGCCTCCTTATATGTGATAACGGATAGGATAAATTTAAATTAACTGGCCA
>JAKFUY010000004.1 GCA_021732495.1 Legionellales bacterium
AGCCATTCTGTCCCACCTGAATCCATCTCGAACTCAGAAGTGAAAGGAATGCGCGCCGATGATAGTGTGGGGTTTCCCCATGTGAAAGTAGGTTATCGCCAGGCTCTTTTTTTCTATATCTACCAGTTTTGCTTGGCGACGATAGCCATTCTGTCCCACCTAAATCCATCTCGAACTCAAATTTTCAAAGCTAAATCAGATAACAGTATTTCATCGTTGGACTCGACTTTACCTGTCATAGTTTTTTGATACAGTTGCCTTAAAGAGGGATTGACACGATCAATTTTTTTCTATAAAATCCATTTTATGTTCTTTTTTTGCACGGAAAGCTTTTTTAATAGCGAGATTTAGTATGCCATCAAAATCCTTAACTGCACAAGCCACCATCATAGGAAATACTCTAGACGAGGACCGTAAAACAGTTGCTGAAATGTGGTATCATACGCTTAAAAGCAACCCCATTGACGATGCGGCAACTAATATAACAAAAATAATGCTGGCCTGCGTCGCTTTTGGTGACTTTAAAATCAAATCTGCCTTCACAGACAAGCAAGAGATGGACAATCCAAACCCAATATTGAGTGTGGTGGATTATTTATCGCATGCTAGCCGTATTATTTTCGATTACAGTAAATTATCCTCTGCAAATCAAGAAGTTTTTTTATCTTTTTTTCCTATCGAAGGCCAAAAAGCCGCAGTCTCCCGTTGTGCAACCCACGCAGTATGGCGAGCAGAGGATAAAATCATCGAGGGCAAGGGTTTATTTTATGGAGCAAGGAGTCAATTACCTGCTATGGTGAAAGCCCCTGCCGATTTTGGCTTAAACATTGCTATGGGCGGTAGCGGTAGAACAAATTATATTGGAAAAAAGATTAGCAATAATGGATACAGCGGCCATCTGTACTTTAACCGTAATGATACCCATCAATTGATTATGGCTGGTTTAGAACAAAGTGCTCCTGTTTCCTTCTCTTCGATGGTATTGGGACATGCTGCTGAATCCCCAGAGGTGCAAAGTGGGCATGACCAATTTGATCAAAGTCACTCCATCTTTGGTCATTCTGATACTTACACTGCAGCAGGATCTCTATATTTTAGTGATCTAGTGTATCAAGCAAAATTATTAGCTGAAACAGGATTTTTACCTCCCGAAAAATACGGAGCAATGCAGGTTACTTTAAACGATAGGAATTGGCCTCTCATATGTCAATATTTTGAGCAGTTGAATCAAAAACTTTCTAGAGATACACAAGACTCCGTGATTCAGCAATTATTAATGAAGCCCTCAACTCATACAGACCAGCTTCCAGAGATGCATAGTTTTATACCGCAAAATTTTTTATTTTCTGAGTACTTGAAAAAAATTCGTGTATTATTAGAAGTTGAAGAAGTTCCGCCTGAGCTCATGCATGAGCATTGGACACTCCAGAAGCAACTGTTAAGCTGTATTACACCTCTGCAGAAAGCTCAAGTTACCACGCCAGATGCGTATCGTCGTTGTCATGAATTAATTGATGCAATGTGTTCATTACCACAGACTCCACCGCGATATCAAGCAGCGGTGCAACGCATTGCACTTCTCATCAGAAAACAATGTTCGCTTGATCCAGGATTAGATAGAGCTAGCTTTGCTCGTGTGAATCAACAGATTCAAACACGTTGTATTCAAACGCTTGAAACCATAACAACACTGGAAGAAAAAATTAGATTTTTGCAAGTCTTTTATTCCTCCGAATACGTTTCTGATGTGGATGATGAGTTGCGTTTATTGTCAAAAGGCCAAAAAGATTTGGCACTTATCAAAGAATCTATTACTCTAGGAGCCGAGCTAAAAGGTATTGAGCCTGAACAATTGGACCGTCATCAACAATGCCTAGAGCGGATTGCTTCGTCATTGACAGAACGCTTTAAGCTGCCTTCCGTATTACAGTTTAATCGGTTAGAAACAGAACATGCCAGGCTCTGCGCTGCGCATAGCTTATCCCAGAGACAATTTTTAGAATCACGATCAGGGCTTGAGATGCTACAAGCAGAACATGCCCAACTCCGCGCTGCGCATAGCTTATCCCAGACGCAAGCTTCAGATTTGCAATCAAGGCTTGATAGCACTGTTAGTCGTAACCAAGAACAGTTTTCACAAGCACAAGCTGAAATTAATTTGTTGAGGGCACAAAATGCCCAGCTGAATTGCATGCAAGTTCAGAATCACGTTACTCATTCAATCAGTCAAACACCAAGGCCAATTGAACTACCCCAACAGGAACATGCACAAGGAGCATCAGTCGCTACAGATTCATCGACAGAAAAAGTTCATTGGCTAAATCAATATAGCGTTGGTGCAATTTCAGCTATCGCAACAGCTATTGTTGAGACCCTGATTTTGATGGCCAGCCATATAGCGATCGTATCAACATTGGCGTGGGCTGGCGTGATAGGAGGCCCCATTGGCTTAGGTATTTTAGCTGGGTTTTGCTTTTATTTGTTTTACAATCCTAAAAGCGAACAAAGTCCTTCAATGCTGCCCTGATCTGAATAATTTTTACTTAGAGACTACGACGTTGATAGGCAGGGTGTGGAAGCGCAGTAATGCGTGTAGCTAACCTGTACGAATAGACTGATTGACTTGACCATATAAATTGAGTGATTTTGAATACACATTTCACCACACCAAGTTTTGCTTGGCGACGATAGCCATTCTGTCCCACCTGAATCCATCTCGAACTCAGAAGTGAAAGGAATGCGCGCCGATGATAGTGTGGGGTTTCCCCATGTGAAAGTAGGTTATCGC
>JAKFUY010000217.1 GCA_021732495.1 Legionellales bacterium
CTTCAGTAAGTTGATAGCTGCTTGCTTGAGCTCTCTGTTCACCCTCTACCAATACCTTGACAGTACCATCAGGCAGCTTTAATAGTTGTAAAAGCGTTGATATGGTACCTACTTTAAAAAGATCTTTTTCTGTTGGATCATCGTTAGCAGATTGACGCTGAGCCACCAAAAAAACCTTCTTGTTTTCAAGCATAGCCGCTTCAAGGGCTTTTACTGATTTTGCACGACCAACAAATAAAGGAATTACCATATGAGGATAAATGACGACGTCACGCAATGGTAGTATAGGTAACTCTAAGACTTTTTTAGGATCAGCTGTCAATTGTATACTCCTTATTTTTATTCTTTTCCAGAATTTGCTATTTTTGGTTCAGCCCCATCATCAAATATCAAGGTAGGTTGGCCATGTTTAGAAATGACATTTTCATCAACAATCACTTTTTGCAAATTCTTAATAGAAGGTAATTCATACATCGTATCTAATAATACATCTTCTAGAATACTTCTCAAACCACGCGCACCAATCTTTCGTTTCAGGGCTTTTTTAGCAATCGCATGTAGCGCAGGTTCAACAATATCTAACTCAACGTCTTCCATTTTAAACATCGCTTGAAACTGTTTGACTAAAGCATTTTTAGGTTGCGTTAAAATATCAATCAGTGCTGCTTCATCCAACTCAGTTAATGTCGTAACAACGGGTAATCTTCCCACAAATTCAGGAATCAAACCAAATTTAACTAAATCATCGGCCTCTAAACGAGATAGCATTTTTTCGATATCTTTGGGATCTTTTTTATTTTTCAATTCAGCACCAAAACCGATACCTGATTTATCAGATCGATCTTGTATGACTTTCTCCATGCCAGCAAAAGCGCCACCACAGATAAATAAAATATTGGATGTATCGACCTGAATATATTCTTGTTGTGGATGCTTACGACCACCTTGTGGTGGAACGGAAGCTACAGTGCCTTCAATAAGCTTTAACAGGGCTTGTTGCACCCCTTCACCGGACACGTCTCGCGTAATTGAGGGGTTTTCTGATTTACGAGAAATCTTATCGATTTCGTCGATATATATAATACCTTGCTGTGCTTTAGTGACATCGTAATCACATTTTTGTAATAATTTATGTAGAATGTTTTCAACATCTTCACCCACATAACCAGCCTCAGTTAACGTCGTAGCATCGGCAATAGCAAATGGCACATTCAGTAATCGAGCTAGGGTTTGAGCCAGTAGCGTTTTACCACTTCCTGTAGGGCCAATCAAAAGTATATTACTTTTTCCTAGTTCTACGCCTTCGGGATTGGGGCATTGTAAACGTTTATAATGATTGTACACGGCAACTGCCAGAACCTTCTTAGCATGCATTTGACCAATCACATATTCATCTAGAAATGCAGAAATTTCTTTCGGAGTGGGTAATTGACTATTTAAAGTTGATGTATTTAATTCACCTTGTTCCTCTAGAATAATATCATTACAGAGTAAAATGCATTCATCACAAACATACGCAGCAGGTCCTGCAATTAATTTTTTAACTTCATGTTGACTCTTGCCACAAAAAGAACAATACAAGGTATCACTCTTATCACCACTGCCCGATTTTGACATACATAACCCTCTTTAAAAAAACAAACTAAATATATTCTGTAAAACATTAAAATTGCTTGAATAAATAACCCTACTATAAGATATAGGCGATTTATTTTATTTCAAGCCTAGCATTTTTTTTTTAGAATAAATAGATATCATAACCATTATGATTTATGAAAGTGTTAAGACTAGGGAACAATACACCCAGAAGGTATCTGGGTGTAATTAGATTAGATTTCTTTTAAAGAAAATTTTTCACGCTGATATAGAACATCATCAATAAGACCGTAATCTTTTGCAGATTCCGGACCCATAAAGTTATCGCGGTCGGTATCAATTTTGATTTGATCTTCAGATTTACCTGTATGCTTTGCCATAATTAGATTCAACTTTTCTCGAATCAACAATGTTTCACGAGCATGAATTTCAATATCAGATGCTTGGCCTCTGAAGCCACCCAAAGGTTGGTGAATCATGACGCGAGAATTGGGCAAGCAATATCTTTTACCATGAGCACCTGCACAGAGCAACAATGCTGCTGCACTTGCAGCTTGGCCAATACACAATGTACTGACATCAGGCTTAATAAATTGCATCGTATCGTATATTGCAAGACCTGCTGTAACAACCCCACCAGGTGAATTAATATAGAGATAGATATCTTTCTCAGGATTTTCAGATTCTAAAAACAACATCTGAGCAACGACCAGGTTAGCCATATTGTCTTCAACTGGTCCTAGTAAGAAAATAATTCTTTCTTTGAGCAGTCTTGAATAAATATCATAGGCACGTTCACCGCGTGCTGTTTGCTCGACAACCATTGGAACTAATCCACTGGTCATGTGTAAGGAATCCATTACTTATCTCCAGAACTTTGGGTATTGGTAAAGTCCATGGTTTCACGAAAACTCAATTTTTTCAATACTGATGTTGCTGATTCCAGAAGTTTATCAGCGACCAATTCTTCTAAAAGTAAGTTATTTAAATCGTCTAGACGATTTTTATCAGCTAAATACCAGGCTTTTGCTTCGGCAGAATCATCATAAGCACTTACCACTTCATCTAATAATTGATCAAGATGTTCTTGTTCAACTGTTAAATTATGTAATTTAGTATACTATGCATAAAGCATACCTAAA
>JAKFUY010000059.1 GCA_021732495.1 Legionellales bacterium
TGCGTACCCTCTTGTAATTTTAGCAAGTTATCGAACACTTCGGCCTGCTTAGAGGCCATTATTTTTTTTCATGGTTTCAATAAATATTTTATTATTAACTCCATGGCGTGTGTGTCGGACAAGACGACTTAACTAGTAAAAACTAGGCAACTCATAGCTGGCGTGCACCAATTTTTCAATAACAGCGTTGATAATGTCTGGGATATTATTCATCGAGTGGGAGTTATCATAAGCGTATTTGATTGCCAGCTTCATGCCATGATGAATTTTACTGCCATCAATCTCATCGTACCCCCAGCGTTTCACATTAAGGAATTCGCGAATTTTTTGTCTATGCCGATATATACTTTTATTATTACTGCCATATCCCGGGGTTAACCGGTAGTGATATTTCAATGATTGGCGGATATGTATGATGAAATTTTGGGTCGGGATAACAAAAAATTAAAGGCGCGTTTAAAACGCGCCGGTGTAAGGCGGCATTTTACGGTTCGTGCTTCCTGCCGCCACCTTGAAAATATTCAGACCGGAAATTTTCCAATAATTCCTTCATATTCAGTTTGTGCGTCAGAAATCGATAACCTTGAGTATATTTCAAGCGATTTTCGACTCTCATGGCCTGAATATGGCTGGATTAGCGCATCATCAATTCCTTGTTTCTTAAGCCACGTAAACAAAAAATGTCTCAATTTGTGTGGAGAGATAGAGTGCTCCATCCCTGCTTCAAGTGAATATCGCTCAAGAATTTTACGTATTCCTCGATCTGTGTAAGGTCTTTTCCACGATGACTCAAACAGGTACTCGCCACCTTTATCACGTGTATTGTGTGCATGAATAGCCAGTATTTCCTTGAATCCATCCGGAAACGGAACTATTCTATCTTTATTGCCTTTCCCTTCAGTAATTCGTATTTGGCAGCGATCAAAATCGATGTCACTGATTTTGATGTGAACTAACTCACTCACTCGAGCACCAGTATAAAGCAATGTTTTAATCATCAAAACATGCTTCATGTTACGCGCTTTCCACACAGCTTGATAATACTTGCAAATCTCCTCCTCTGTTGGTACATAAGGCAATTTTTTATCATTATGCGTTACATCAACACTTAACTCAGTCCGAAGGTGCCTGAATAGTTGACGCAGATAATCATAATCGGGGTTTTCTTCCTTCAAGAGTTTAGCTAACTGCTTCGCTTTCTGCCTGACGGGCGTTCGTTTTTGTTCGGTCATTTTTGATTTCCTTTTCAACTGCAATGATTAACCGCTTGTAAAGATCGAGCGGGAATAAACCATATGGGTTGATGTGTGCGTGAATTAATGGAGTTAAAGCGCGTTTGTCTTCAGGTGTTAATTTATTAGCCCAAGCGGGATCTGATAGTAGTTCTTGGATGATGAGGGTATTGATGTACACCATGCAGACTTGTAATAAATGCAAGCTAGACACAGCTAGGACTTGTTCTTTTGTTCGATTGGTAGATATTTCACCCAATTTCCCATAAAAAATAAATCCCATAATGCTGTTCAATCGTTCAACTACATTTTGTGATTCATTAATTTCTATGCGCAACTCTTCTTCAGCTAAATATCGGCACAAAAATATCGTTTTTACAGCATTACCAATCTCAATCAGGGTCTTATAAACAGGATGATTGTAATTTTCTCTGCTGAATTTTTTGATGAGCACATCAGGATCGACTGTACCTGATTTGAGTGCCGATACATGCTTGACGTACTCATCGTAATTTTCTTCGATGAGCTGCCAATTAATGGCTGATTTTAAGACAGGCTCTAAATTGGGATAATTATTTTTGTGGGCGGCACTCGGATAGTACAGTTTCTGACGATGGATCCTCTTAATACGTGGTAATAAATCAAACCCAAGTCCGTAACTGAATCCAAATCCAACGGTACTTTGTCCATGCGTATCGGCGTAGGCTTTATTCATGTTCATTTTAGTATCGTGTCTTAAAACGCCTGTAATCATGGCGCCGACCTCTGATGACAAACAGGTTTTAATCTGGGAATGCACGACCATGGATTTGGTATCAACGTGCCAGTAAATCATGATCCCGCGTTCTTTATAACGAGGATGCCATTCACTCATGAGATTCTGATCCCAGCTACTGACCAGTGTGGAATCACAGGCACAACCCGTGGTTGCCTCACCCCAAATAGCCGGATCTCGAATGGCTATTATCTCATTGACGACATCAACAATGGCGGCTTTAACACCCTCATCATTTATATAGCGCCGCTTCACATAATTTAAATCGGAATGATTTGCATCCTCATTGGCAGCGCTGATTCGTTTTAACCCGGTGTTACTGCCTAAGGCATACAGACAAAGAAGCAGTCTTTTTTGCAATAGTTCCCCATCTAAAATTTCTCGATTGCCTACCGAGTGGAATTGCTTGGTAAAGCCCACACGAAAATCAGCTTCTTTTAAAATATCGATTAAATTGATGGTTGACCAACGACGATTAATTTCTCGCTGCAATGCATCAATAAAAGGAGCTGGCGGTTGTGCCTTTAATGGCGTTACTTTGATGTGACCGCCATTTTTATCCATGATTTTAACTTTTTTGTTATGCGCCGATTCAATAGTGAAGTGCAACAGAGTTGCTAAAGTGATGGAGCCGGAAAATTGATCCCATGGTAATTGTGGTTGTTTTTGTTAGTATAACTGACTCAGTTTTGTTTTTGCAATAATGTGATTG
>JAKFUY010000214.1 GCA_021732495.1 Legionellales bacterium
GTCAAATTTTCAATGCTGGGGGGATAAATTACCGATTCTTATGTCAATTCAGGAACGGCTACTAATGTTAATGACCATTGACAAGCAACGAGTCATTCCAAATTAATATCCCAACGAACAGCGCTAGCTTACGTTGGGTGTGTTTTTTATTTACCGTCGTAATATACTCAACAAGAATCAAACAGTCTCAAGGATAATTGTTCAACTAAAAGATACCCATTGAAAATAAACGAATGCGCTCATTGAGCAGCAGACTCATCAAGTTTAGCTTGATAGGTGTCCCCAAGTTTTTTGAATGACCAAGATGAATGAAGGAATACGGAAGTGTATTCTAATTTGTGTAATTATGCGGCATTTTTATATATCGCCTCGGCTATATGCCGTTCACAAGTATCATTCCAATCATCACTATTTACTGCCGCTCTTACTTGCAATAAGGCATGAAGTCCCTCTCTCGACCACCTCATATGTTGCTGTCCTTTACATCGTTTATTAATCAGACTTTCAACGGTGGACTCGGCCATCTGACTAGTAAAAATCAACCCGGCGTCTTGTCTTTTCTGATAATTAACAATGAAATCAGCGTTATTCTCAATGTAAGTAAGCAATAATTGAACTTTTTCTTGTCTTTTTTTATCGTCCGTAAGGGTGTCACGTATGGACTGCAATCGTTCAATAGCCTTATCTGGTAAGCCATTCCATAAATACCATTTACCGCCAGATAGCTGTGTATTCATCTCTTCTTGCCCAAGGCGTGTATTTTGAAATTTCATTGCGATGTGATGCCAGTCCAAAATACGCTCGATAGACTGACAGTGTCCTTCTAATGAATCTACGATATTCCAGCAATTACTTGCACCATCACAGAGCGCCGTCATTTTCGTTTCTGCAGTCATTCCTTGCTTAATGGCTGCATTTAACGTCTGTTGCTTCATGGTATCTTGACTATCTAATAGTGCCGATGCCGCACAATGCTTGCTAGTTAATTCACCGCGTACAGTGCTTATCCCACCGTCTTTTTTTTCTTTTCCACCAGTGTACTTAATGTTTTTTGCATCAAAAACAACTGACGTCATCGCTTCAAAAGTGCGTTTACCCGGTTCAACGGTAGCTACATGCCCCCCGTCTACCTGTACATAAAGATGCTCAACTGGCTTAATATTTTTTATCGGAGTATCAGGGTGCTCTGCTATGTTGTGTCCAACTGTTTCTGTGATCCGTTTTATTCTGTCATGACTGTTAGTGGATCGTTTTGCATTTGAAAATAAGTTCATTAATTTTTGTGCCTCACGAAAAGTGTGATTGGCTCCCAATTCGGTTTGTATTTTAACAAGGTCAGGGTGAGAAGCATCACCAAATAATGAGCGAATACTTGGCGTGTTTGTCCATTTACATAATTTACATGCTTGACGGCTTATAGCTACCTTATGATCTGTAAAGACAGAATGAAAATCGGATTTAACATAACCACTTTTATAAAGTTTGCCAGAACATTTTGGGCAGACAGACAGGTCGTCTTTAAGAAAAATTGACTGCTGATCTAGTAGTTGCTGCTCAATATGTTTTAGTAATTCGATCTGTTCTGAGTGACGAAACCCAAGATCGATGCTATGATTAGGCTTGGTGACGTTTTTTGTCATAACAATGTCTTTACTAATCACTTCACCAGCATCGTTAAGTGACTCTATAGTTACTCTGATTTGATGAGCCATAGCCATCTCCTAAATTTAAGAAAATAAGTCTATGTTGAGTATACATCAAATTACTAATTACACAAATCAGAATACACTTCCATGCTGTAAAAACAATATTTTTGTGCCGCTATTTGTCTTCTGAAGCCTTACGCACAGAAATTAACGAATCACAAAATGTGGTTGAACGATTGAACGGCATCATGGGTTTTATTTTTTACGGCAAGTTAGGTGAAATATCAACCAATAGAAGTAAAGAGCAGGCGCTCGCTGTGTCTTGCTTGCATCTATTACAAGTTTGCATGGTATATATCAATACCCTCATTATCCAAGAAATATTATCAGATCCAGCCTGGGCTGATAAATTAACACCTGAAGACAAACGCGCTCTAACCCCATTAATTCATGCACATATAAATCCATATGGTTTGTTCCCGCTCGATCTTTACAAGCGGTTAATCATTGCGGTTGAAAAGGACAAAAAAAATGACCGAACATACACGAACTCCCGTCAGACAGAAAGCGAAGCAGTTAGCTAAATTATTACGGGAAGAACATCCTGATTATGATTATCTTCGTCAACTATTTAGACATTTGCGAACAGAGTTAAATGTTGATGTCACGCATAACGATAAAAAGTTACCTTACGTGCCAACCGAAGAAGAAATTTGTAAATATTACCAGGCCGTATGGAAATCACGAAACATGAAGCATGTGCTTATGATAAAAACATTACTTTATACAGGTGCTAGGGTAAGTGAATTAGTTCATATCAAACTTAATGAGATAGATTTTGATCGTTGCCAAATACGAATTACTGAAGGGAAAGGTAAAAAAGACAGAATAGTTCCGTTTCCTGGCAGCTTTAAAGAAATATTGGCAATTCATGTACACAATACACGTGATAAAGGTGGGGAGTACCTGTTTGAATCTTCTTGGAAAAGACCTTACACTGATCGAGGAATACGTAAGATTCTTGAGCAATACTCTCTTGAGGCAGGTATGGAACACTCCATCTCTC
>JAKFUY010000172.1 GCA_021732495.1 Legionellales bacterium
AAGGAGATAGTGAATTGGTCTGACCTTGAAGCTAGAGCATTATCGGATATTCAAATCAAGCAATTTGGCAGAAACAAGAAAGATCATAGAGTGATGTTAGCCCTAGCTATGCTTCAAGCGATGTATAACAGTTCGGATTTATTTACGGAAGAAGAGCTACAGGAAAACGCTTATTGGCAATATTTTTGTGGCTACGAATATTTGCAAGCCAATCTTGAGGTATCGGAGTGCTTTAGGAGAAGCGGGATATAGTGAGATTCTAAAAGAGTTGCTGCGCATAGGTCTGAAAGTTGGTGCTCTCAAAAAAAGATTTGGACTCGGTGATTATAGATACGACTGTTCAGATTAAGAACATCAAGCATCCACATGATGTATATTTAATGGAAACTGCGAGAGAAAAGATAGTGGATCTTTGTAAAAGACTAGGTATTCCACTTAACGAAACCTACGCCAAGACTTTTAAATATAAGACGATAAAACTTTGGAAATACAAAGAAGATAGTAAAGCAAGACAACGTAGAAAGATAATGATAAGCTTAAAAGTCCGCTTAGGCAGGTTGCTTCGTATATGCCAGAGGGGTATAGAAAAATCAAAATTAGTATTATCCGAAGAGGATGGCACAATTTTATTCAGAGCCAAAAATATTCATGCACAATCTAAACTCAAGAAAAAAGAAAAGGATATTTACAAAAAAGAGAATAAGATAATTTATAGCTTTCATGCTCCTGAGGTAGAATGTATAGGCAAGGGCGAATTGAATAAACCTTATGAATTTGGAAATAAAGTTGGGATTGCAGTAAGCGGCCGAGGCCACTTTGTTCTTGGTATTAAGTCTTTCCATGGAAACCCTTACGACGGGTATACCCTGGATCAAACTGTAACAGAACTGCGCAAGGTTAGTCCTGAGACTAGCAAGATTTTTGTAGATCTAGATTACACCAGTCATAACTTCAAAGAAAAGGGTAAGGTTTTTACCACAAAGACCAAAAAAACTTTATCAAACGATGATAAAAAGATGCAGAAACGAAGAAGCGCAATAGAACCGACAATAGGACATCTAAAGAATTTTGGTCGCATGGGCAGAAACTATCTCAAGGGAGTCATGGGAGATATCATCAATCCGTTCATCTCTGCTGTTGGTTTGAATTTGCGTAGAATCGCAAACATTCTAAAAGAATCCAGCGCATAATAATTTATCCATGAAATTTGAATAATTTAAGCAACTAGCGTTGCCCAGGGACAAATCATAAGTAAAATCTGAGTTTTTGAGACCTTACCACCAAAATTTTACGTCCTTGGCAAGGGATATATACAAAAAATAAAGATGCGACCATTATTTTAAAAATTCCTGAAATTACGTCAGAAATTTAGAATTTTGACGCAGAGACTTCATAATGAGGTTCCTTACAGGAAAGGGATGGTTTTCTAACTTACAACGCTCACCAAACAAACACAATTTAATGCTATCTAACCCGAGTTATGGATAAGGAGTGAAGAAAGAGGACATAGACAACATGCGACCTATACCCTTATAATTACAGGGTTTTTCATGCAATAACCCACTCCTTCCTACCAAACAATCTTTCTGACTCAACACCATTCTCTTTGCACATTTGAATGAATTTATCTGATTCTATAATTTGAGGAGAGTCTGGAGAGTACTTTAAGGCCATCATATAACTAAGCCATGGTTCTTGTCCCATTGCATAAACATAGGCTGCTTTACAATTTGATTTTTCTGCAATTTTCCATGCTTTCTCGAAGTTTGATCCGGATAATGTTCTATTTCTGTCATGAGTTCTTTTTAACGGGGTGCTCAAGAGCGGGCCGTATAGCCAAGTTAGAGGAGCCCCATCACATTCCATACCTAAAAACAACATGTCAATTGATCCAATATAGTTAAATATATGATCATAAAGTGATGTATCTAAATTGTTGGAATCTGCGGCAAATAGAAATTGCTTATTTTTAAGTTTTATACGATATGATAGTTTTGATTGGATATTAAGATCAGAGTGCTCTCCCAAGAACGGAAGTGCCATTATCTCTCCGTCTTCAAGAGTAATTGTCTCCATTTCTTTTAATTCAATAAGAGATGCAAAACCGGTATGCTTTAAGATTAATTTTATGGAAGGGTCTTCTAAAGCACCTACGTGATTTGTTGGAAATACTATACTTCCTATTTTATGTCTTAATTGTAAGAGCGTCTCAAACATTATGTGGTCTTGATGATTATGGGTAATCACCACATAATTAATATGATCTGGAAGATCAGAGAGCGTGTATCTTGGCACTTCATTTGTTTGGATGGGATAGCTTATAACTGGATCGAAAAGAATAGAAACAGATTTTGTTTGTACTAAAACGCAAGCATGACCAAAATACCTAAGGCGTATACCTTCGCCTTGGTAATTACGATCATCAGCTATTGATGGTGGTGTTGTGGTAAAAAAGGATTGAAATAGGAGTTGTTTTGATGCTGGAATCTCAAGCAAAACTTGGATTTCATCTAAGCTTTTCGGCTCTTCTTTCATTTTAAAAAGTCTATCCAATTTAGGATCAGAGAAAGGCATATTCAAATATATTTCATCTTCTTGATCAAGGCGCGGTGTGCTTAAAACAAATTTTCTATAATCACTATTTGTCTTTGAAAGAGCTATTCGTTGATTTTGAGTAGAATA
>JAKFUY010000128.1 GCA_021732495.1 Legionellales bacterium
ACACAGGGCGTACCATGCAAGGACGTCGATGGTCAGATGGTTTGCATCAAGCAATCGAAGCAAAAGAAGCGGTGTCGATTCAACCTGAAAATCAGACATTGGCTTCTATTACTTTCCAAAATTATTTTCGTTTATATAATAAATTATCTGGAATGACAGGTACTGCAGATACCGAGGCGTATGAATTTCAACATATCTATAACCTAGAAGTAGTGGTCATTCCAACCAATTGCAACACGCAACGTATTGATGAAACAGACGTCGTTTATTTAACGCAAGCAGAAAAATACGATGCCATTATTTTAGATATTTTAGATTGTGTGCAACGAAAACAACCGGTATTGGTAGGTACGGCCTCAATTGAATCTTCTGAATTACTCAGTCAACTTCTAAGCCGAAAAAATATTAAACACCAAGTATTAAATGCTAAATTTCATGAAAAAGAAGCGCATATTATCGCTGAAGCGGGTCGACCCGGTGTGGTCACCATTGCGACCAATATGGCTGGACGGGGAACCGATATTGTCTTAGGAGGCAGTTTACAGTCTGAACTTGCCAAACTCGCAGAAGATATTTCTGAAAATGAAGTTCAACAACATAAGGCTGCTTGGAAAGAAAGACATGATCAAGTGATTCAAGTCGGTGGTTTACGTATTATTGGTTCTGAGCGACATGAATCACGCCGCATTGACAATCAATTGCGTGGTCGAGCAGGCCGACAAGGCGATCCGGGTTCAACACGATTTTTCCTATCCCTTGAAGATCATCTCATGCGTATTTTTGCGTCTGAAAAAATTTCTGGCATTATGCGTCGACTCGGCATGGGTCCTGGAGAAGAAATCGTTCATCCGATGATTAACCGAGCCATTGAAAATGCCCAACGTAAGTTAGAGGGCCACTATTTCGATATTCGAAAACAATTGTTAGGGTTTGATAATGTCGCCAATGAACAGCGCAAAGTCATTTATTCACAACGAGCGGTACTGTTGGAAATGGATGATTTATCCCACGCATTGGATGAAATGTGTGAGCGTGTCATTAAACGTTTAGTCAATACCTATATCCCAGCGCAAAGTTATGAAGACCAATGGCAGGTTGAAGATATAACCAAGATCTTAAAAGAAGAATTCTTTTTAGACATTGATATCAAAGGCATGATTGAAGAAAATCATCAACTATTAGCAGAAGATATTCAAAACAAGATTTCTGAATTTACCGTGATGCATTTAAAACAACAACGAGAACAAGTTGGTGAGCACTGGTCACGAGTATCAAAATCCGTCATTTTAGAAACCCTCGATCTCTATTGGCGGGAACATTTGGCCGCTTTGGATTATTTGCGCCAGGGGATTCATTTGCGTGGTTATGCACAAAAAGATCCCAAACAAGAGTATAAAAAAGAATCCTTTGATCTATTTTCCAGAATGTTGAGTCTATTGGAATATGAAATTATTGTTAAGATACTCAATATCCATTGGCAGGCGGATACCAATGAAGTTGCCATGAATGAATCATTTGATGCAATTGCTGCACCTGTGGATATCGATGCGAATGTGGTTAGTTTCCAAAACATGACCAAATTAGGTCGTAATGATATTTGTCATTGCGGTTCTGGTGACAAATATAAAAACTGTCATGGACGCTTGATGTAGGGTTATGCTATCTTGCTGGGGTAAATAGTCCCCAGTAAGACCAACAACCCCATAAGCCCGTAGATTTAAGGTTTACTCGGACCTTGTTCTGAGAACGAAGCGGCAGACGGTACCTCTTTTATTGCTGTGGCAAATTTATCTTGTGTTAATCGCACTGCTTTTTTTTGTACTTCCATGAGTGCAGATTTAACTTCGCTGAGTGACATTCGGTCTGTGGGGTTTTTTTGGAGTAAATTTCTTATTAGGCTCTCCAGCTGTTTACCTTCAACCCCTTCAAAAACGTCCCCAGTGAAAAGTTTTGATTGATCTATATTTATATGAATGTTTTCTAAATCACTTGAGGAATATCCAGTTAGAAATTGATATAAATTTTTACCGAGCATAAAAGCGTGCATTTTATCGACATTGCATTCTCCAGATTTATCCTCCTGGATTTGTTTCAGCTCTGGGCTTTGTATGGTGGGATCAGAAAATATTGGTACCCCGTTGAAAACCATTGTATCTTTATCCTTGCTTCCAATTGCCATAATGCCTTTAATATCAGCAATCTGCAGCTTGCCCTCTTGGTTAATGAGGAAATTACTGTTTTTGATGTCTGTGTGAGCAAAGCCCTGTTCTTGGAATCCACTTAGAATATCTATCATTTCAGAGTAAATTTTACAAGCATCACTAATTATTTTAAATTTGGGGTAGTCAACATATACACCTTGGGGATTTTTAGGGTGGGTATCTAAAAAACTTTCTATATCAGGTCCGACATAGGGAAGAATCTGAACACTATGTGTTGTAGGTTTTTGATTACCACCGATGCCACCGTATCTACCCACTGGCCGTGTAGTCAAGGATTTACAAGTATGCGATGGTGTAGTAAATATATTGGGGAACTTTCCCATAAGGTATTGGATTTCACTTGAAGACTCTTCTGTTTTTATACCGGCTTTTAATACAAAAGTAACCGCAGTGTTTATTTTATGTGTCAATTTAAGTACTTTAGAATTTTTAGCATTCGGAAAAACCTCAATATT
>JAKFUY010000176.1 GCA_021732495.1 Legionellales bacterium
ACCACACCAAGTTTTGCTTGGCGACGATAGCCATTCTGTCCCACCTGAATCCATCTCGAACTCAGAAGTGAAAGGAATGCGCGCCGATGATAGTGTGGGGTTTCCCCATGTGAAAGTAGGTTATCGCCAGGCTCTTTTTTTCTATATATCTTCAATCTGTTAAAAATTGCTCCTTCTCCATACCCTCTCACCTTTATTGACGTAGACTAAAAAAGCAACGTGAATTAAATTTTGGCATATAATCTAGTTCATGGTATCATGTGTTTTTTTATAATACATGAGGGGAATGATATGAATCATCGTTTTTTTGATGGGCAAGGTCCATTGGATGTCGCTGCTGGTGAACAAACTATTTCTGCGTGGAAAACATCAGGCAGTGTAATCAATGGGCGTAATTATATTACTATCACAGAAGGCTCTGATGGCAATCAAGCCCTGTTAGGTCAATCCTTTGAAGTGCTGGCTCTCCATTTTGCTGGCGGTAAAATCGCTTTTAACAAAAATCATCCCGTAAATCTTGCCATGCTTGCCCAAGCATCAAATGGTAGCACTGTTACTCCCTAATTCAACGCTTTCTCAATACTGATGTTTGTATTGAGAAAGCAATCATCCTTTCTTTTTTGAATCATTAGGTAAACTGCCATACATAATTATCCATAATATATCACTTATAATTTTTTTACTTTTGTACTATCGGGAATAAAGCAACTCTGGATAAAAAGCCTATTTGCTTTTCTTATATTATCACCCATAATTTATATATATAGGTCTAATTATGGTGCCAACATGAAGAAAACAGGGGCAGAACTCCTTGTGTCTTGTCTAGAGCAATTAGGGGTAGAGTATATCTTCGGTATTCCGGGGGCAAAAATTGATAAGGTTTTTGATGCTTTACTTTTTTCAAAAAAAATAAAATTAATTGTATGTCGCCATGAACAAAATGCAGCTTTTATGGCGGCATCCTATGGCCGAATTTCGGGTAAACCAGGTGTGGTATTGGTAACCTCAGGTCCTGGGGTTTCAAATCTTACCACTGGGTTGTTGACCGCGACAACGGAGGGTTGTCCTGTGGTTGCCATTGGTGGAAATGTTCCCCAAGAAATGTTGGTAAGAAAGACTCATCAAGCATTGGATAGTGTCAGACTAATGCAGCCTGTTTGTAAATATGCTGTAGAAATACAGTCCCTAACCTTGATACCTGAAGTAATGGTAAATGCTTTTCGTATTGCAATGACGCCCACACAGGGTTCGACATTTATTAGCATTCCTCAGAATATACTGGTGTCTGATACTGAGCTTGCGCCTTTGCCCTATGTGCCTTTAAATTTATATGGCTTAGGATCGGAACTTGCGATAGGCATGGCGATTAACTATATCAACAGTGCTAAAAAACCATTATTGCTTTTAGGGATGAACGCTAGTTTCCCTCAGAACTTTGATGCCATTACTTCATTATTGGACAAGGTAACGATGCCTGTGGTATCGACATTTCAGGGATCTGGAATGGTGGATAGAAAACATTTTCCTTTATTTGTGGGGCATGTAGGTTTGTTTAAAAATGAGCCTGGTGATTTGTTGATCCAAGACTCGGATTTAATAATTACAGTAGGATTTAATCCGATTGAATATGATCCTGAAATTTGGAATTCACAAGATGATAAAAAGATTATTCATATTGGGTCTCACGCTTCATATGTTCGGCATAACTACCTACCCTTGGTAGAGGTTCTAGGTGATATTTCAGACAATATCAATCATTTGGTTACAGGATTAAAGCCATGTCAAAAAATGACAAGCAATGCTTTGATTTTAGATGCAAGACAAAATTTAATTGATGCGGTTCCTCAAGCTGCTAGCATCGATGGGCAAAGGGTGCATCCGTTGCGTTTTTTATACGAGTTAGAGCAAGTGATTGATGATGAATTCACCATTTGTTGTGATGTAGGAACTATTTACATGTGGTTCGCACGTTACTTTTTTACACATCGACCGCATCAGATTTTATATAGTAATGGACAACAAACCTTGGGAGTTGCACTTCCTTGGGCAATGGGTTGCCATTTTGCGCGCCCGGGGCATCCTGTTATCTCAGTATCAGGAGATGGGGGTTTTTTATTTAGTGCTATGGAATTAGAAACAGCAGTTCGCCAACATATCCCTCTTATTCATTTTGTTTGGCAGGATGGTTCCTATGATATGGTCAAGCAACAGGAATTATTGAAATATGGACGCTCCTCTGGGGTTGAGCTTGGTAAAGTTGATATCATCCATTTTGCCAAAGCTTTTGGTGCCGTGGGTTATGACCTAACAGATATTAACCAATTCAAAGCGATATTTGAGAAAGCATTGGCTTTAAAACAACCTGTATTGATAAACGTTCCGATTGATTATCAATTTAATCAGCAACTTTTTGTTATCTCTGATTCATCTTCAGGGGATTAGGGCGAGTCGTCAATTGAAGAGCATTTAACCATTACAATTATTATCTATAACTCACTTTGAAAAAATATTGACTCAGATCTCTTGATCTGTTCTTATGATTCCCTTTGGGAATATGAAATGGTAAGACAGGTTATAACAGAAGAGATCTAGGAACAACTTCAAAATACAATGCGTTTTTTTGGTTGTCATCGATGGGATAATGATAGAAATA
>JAKFUY010000144.1 GCA_021732495.1 Legionellales bacterium
TTTCATTGAGCAAATTATCAAATCAGATAACACTGTAAAGAACCTGTCAGAATATCGAGAACAAATAAAAAGTGTTGTTCCTCTTGTTCCCTCAAAAAAACACCTTAATCATCGAAACCTGGGCCGGATTGAGCCAACGAGTTCATTGAAGTACAGAAAAGCGGGATAGATCAGAATGCGGCTGATTTTGCAAATTTAAAAACTTGATCATCGAGTGAGAAGTATTAAATCAATTATGGAGATGGATATGCTGTCGTGCAAAACGCCTTCGATGGTGCTTAAAGAGATAGGGATTCATTTTTTAGCTTACAATGGCATCAGACTTATTATGGCGGAGGCCTGTGTAAAACATGACGCACTGCCATGGCAGGTGAGTTTCAAAGGCACAGTACAGTTGATTGATGAATTTATGCCTCATTTTTTGAACTCAAGCGATGAGAAGAGCGAAAAACTATACAATGAAATACTCAGGTTGGTCGTTAAAAATAAAGTTGGAAATAGGCCCGGTAGAGTTGAACCACGCGTGATTAAGCAGCGATCGAAGCCATTTCAAACGATGCAGATGCCATGAAAAATTGCAAAAACCAGATTAGAGAAAAAACGTGATAAATTGATCTTAAAGCATGCCGAGGCTTAAGGTAGTGCCATTGATGAGAAAGATTCAATTGTTGTTTACCATCTAAAATTTCAGATAAAACCCCCTGACTTCCAATTTTATTTTTTAAATCACTTTGACCTAATCCATGCTGCTCCATGAGAAATTTTAAGGCATCAATGTCACTTCCTGGTTGCAGGGGCACTTAATGGGAATTTACAGCAAAAATTGGACTTGACCTAAATAATATTTTGAATTAATAACCTGGTTTCATCCAGCACATGCCCACAATCTGGTAATCCTCTGACTAAAACCCCCAGTGTCGATTGCCAATGCTGATGTGCTTCTTTCATAAGTTCTACAGTAAAAAAATCATCGGTACTTTGATATGACACATCTCGGTGTTTGCATTTTTTATCTAACATTTCGATTAACCGGTTCGTATCTACTGAAGAGCTATAATTTTTTAATATACACCAGAGATCATAGTAATCACGCGCCCTGGGTCTATTCCAACCACGAGCCACAAGTTTTTTGTGCGTTTGCAGCAGTGCACGTAATTTTTCAGCCACAATTTCCTCTATATGATAACAAGCAACCAAACAATCAATTTTCTCTTCATAGCCATGCAAAATAGGCTTGTATTCTGGCGCTAAAATAACAGGTTCATCGTGAGTAATCTCAATTTTAATTCTACAAAGCGGGGTTGGTTGCCAAGGAAATTTCACAAGCATATTAAAAGCATCTTGTCCGTTTGGGTGAGGCGTTTTTTCAGGATAGCGTTTTAACTGAATATCAAAGGGGCCATAATCATTTAATAATTCTTTAGCAAGCCCAATCGAATTAACTAAGGCATTTTCAAGATCCTCGTCTTTTGGTGCGTTAATAACTGAAAAATCCAAGTCTTCAGAGAACCGATAATCACCAAAAAATATTTTCTTAAGAGCCGTTCCACCTTTAAATATCAATGAATGAGATAGCTCTGGTTGTTTTGCTATACCTGCTAATACATGACTTAGTGCGTAATCCTTTTCAACAACATGTTGGGGAACTTTTTTTATGCTTGCTTCATCTTGAATTTTTATACGTAATGGCTTCATTGGTTTTCTGCTTTTATTAAGTTGTTTTGAATCATCCAGCGTTTATCACAGGGTCCTGTAGCTGGTGCCGAAGGATCGAGCCTACAGAAATAATGAATAGGAACATTCAAGAGAGCCTCAAGTTGCTCAGCAGGGACACCAAAATACTCCAGCGCCCATCCTAATCTCTTGGATACTGATTTTTTATCATATTGAATAACGTAGCCAATCAATTTTTGAACATCAATGGTCGATAACGAATTTTCTAATATTCCTAATGCCTCACCTATTCCCCCAAACATTTTAGGATAGATAAACACATCAAGTAGAGTGCGTTCTTTATCGGTAATTAATACTACAGAATGCTCATCGAGCCATATTTTTTCAATACCAAAAAAATGTTTCTGTTGAACATTAATATATTCATAGCGAACACCCGCCACTTCCCACGCATGCTTCACTTTGGATTTCTGTTGCTGTTTTTCTCGCATTGATGGAGTCAGCACTTTTGTGGTTGTTGATGCACTGATAATTTGCGGAACTTGCTCGGTGAGTCCTTGATGTTGTAATGCAGACCAATGGCTAATTGCCGATGGTTGAATTAAGTTAGCAGAAATCAAAAAAGGATGTGCATTTGCCTGATCAGCAACTAATCCTAGGCCAACATACAAACCACGACGTAATCTCAAAAGCCTTCCTCGTTTTGCAAGATTCGAAAGAATTTTTCCAAGTTGCGCTGGAGGAATATTTTGCGTGCGAGCAGCCTCTTTAATATCATTCATATTAAAGATGCGTTTCCCTTGGATGAATAAATCATGGAGTAAACGAAATCCTTGGCTTTCA
>JAKFUY010000044.1 GCA_021732495.1 Legionellales bacterium
AAAACTGATCACAAGAAAACGAAAAAACATGAAAGAAAAGCTGGTGTTAACCAGTTATGAAAAGCAGCTATTAAATCAACGAAATTTGATCGAAACTGTTTTTGATTGTTTGAAGCATAAATATCATGTTTGGCATACACGACATCGATCAATGTTAAATGCAATGACCCATTTGGTGGCAGCCTTAGCTGCTTATACTATTGAGCCATTGAAGCTGTCAGCTTTCAAATTACTCGAGAAAAAACAGCCGGCGATTGCTTAACAGGGATAAAACTCCGAACTGGGGTTCTAAAGAGAAAATTTTTAAATATAAAAATAGGAATACTATGACCTTATAATTACAATTTATGTAACTTTATAGACATAATGACTATAAAAATAGGTTTTTGAACTCGACTTTTCTATGAAACAGAGATAATATGTCCATATAATTACATTTTTTGTAACTATACGGACTTGGTGATCTCATGCATTTACAATCATATATCAGAGACATTCGAAAAGATGGCAAGCGCTGCTTTACCATCGAGGAGATCGTTGAACAATTTCAAGTTTCACATAACCATGCAAGAGTTTCATTACATCGGCTGCTTAAAACAGGAGATGTAATTTCCCCTGCTAGAGGTTTATATGTCATCATCCCACCAGAACATCAACCTCATGGCTCTATACCAGCACAAGAATTGGTACCTTTAATTATGCAGTATTTAGATGCTAATTATTACGTTGCTCTTCTAACTGCAGGGTTGTTTCAGGGGGCGACTCATCAAAAGACTCCTAGATTCCAGGTGATATCAGATAAACGAATTAAGCATCCATCAGTGTTTGGTGATGTAGAAATTAATTTTATTTATAAAAAATCAGTATCAGGATTACCGACCCAAGATTTTACTGTGAGTACTGGTTATCTTAAAGTAGCGACTCCAGAATTGGTTGCACTTGATTTACTTAATTACCCCAATCATGCGGGTGGCTTAAATCATATTGCAACGGTGTTCTCAGAGCTAATTGAAAATCTAGATCCTATCAAATTGATCAATTTGGCGAAAAGCACCCATGCTGAACATCAATTACAGCGTATTGGCTATATCCTGGCTCATATTGAAGTAATGGATGAGAACCAGGCTCAAGTAATAATTGATTCTCTTGCAGAGTATGTTAGAGAGAATAAACCAAACTATCTGCCTCTTGCATCTGAAATTCCCAAAACAGATTACTCTAGATGTAAAAAGTGGAGAATTATTGAGAATTCAGAAATAGAGAGCGATTTATGATCCCAGAAATTTTTATTGAGAATTGGCGAAAAACCGTCCCATGGCAAATGATCGAGCAGATAGAGCAGGATTTAATAATTAGCCGAGCTTTAATTAATTTGTATACTGATACGTATATTAAAGATGCTCTTGTATTTCGTGGAGGTACTGCACTCAATAAATTGTTTATCAAGCCCCCTGCAAGGTACAGTGAAGATATTGATTTCGTCCAAAAAAATTCTGATCCAATTGGGCAAACGATTGATGCTATTAGAACATTGCTAAAACCATGGTTAGGTGATCCCAAATGGAAAATTACACAACGCAGCGCAAAACTAATTTACAAATATGAATCGGTTAATAAAATTCCGGGAAAGCTAAAAATTGAAATAAACACAACAGAGCACTTTCAGGTATTGCCTTTAAAAACAGTACCGTTATCTATGGACTCAGCTTGGTTTGTAGGGGCTGCAGATATCATTACTTATGAAATTGATGAATTGATGGCAACCAAATTACGCGCTCTTTATCAACGTCGTAAAGGACGGGATTTATTTGATGTATGGTATGTGTTAGATCGCGAATTAATTGATCTCAATCGGGTTTTCGATATTTTTTCTAAGTATTGCAGTTATAACAATGTGACGATCTCGGGTGAAGAATTCATAAAGAACCTTGAGCTGAAAAAGAATCACCGTGATTTTCATATGGATATGAGTGTTTTATTACCCTCGAAATTGCATTGGGATTTCGAGACAGCTTACCAACTCGTTGTAGATAAGGTGATTAGCAAGCTGCCATAACCAAATCAAGGTCGGGTCGGAAGCATCTGTACCCTAATTTCGTTAAACAGTACCAGTTGATAACTTATCCTTGCATGAAGAGTAATGGACCCTAAAAAATCTTTAGTAACTAGACTTGCTGATGAGTTGGGTAAAATGAAAGAAGATAATGAAGATGTGAAATTACCATCAAAAATTTTCAGCCACTTTGATCGTCTTATCCAGTATCATCCCTGTTTGGATCCTTAGTTGCGGGCATCATAACGGGCTTACTTGAAATGGTAGAAAGAGGTTTTCGATCTATTTTTTCCTTGTTTGGATGGTGTGATGGTAATGATGAAATAGAGACAAACTGCATAGAAGTTTCTAAAAATTCAGTTGTAGAAGTTAAACCTCAAGCGCCTTTTGTCAATCAGCACCTTATAGGGACCACCTAGTCGCACCTTTATGGACCCACTAAAACGG